>DATLYR010000025.1 GCA_035574475.1 Nevskiales bacterium
TATCGCGCTGACCTCCTCAGCGCCAGGCCTCCAGCGCACGCACGCGGTCGCCGCCCGGCTGGCTGCCGATCCGGCGCGTTTCCGGCAGTTCGCGGATTTCGTGGATGGCGGCACGGCTGAAGCCGGCGGCCTGCATCAGGCCGATGCCGTGCCCGGCCGATTCGAAGTGGATATGCATGCGCCCGCGCACGAAGGCCTGGATCACGCCGCCGAACACCCTGGCCGCGAGGCCGCGATGCTGCTGCATGAAATACACGTCCGCCAGGTACAGCCCCTGCGGAAAGCCGGCCAGCGTGCGCGCGATGCGCGCCCACACGCCCTGCGCGGCAACCGGGTCCAGGTAATTCATCAGGCCCTCGGTGATGATGGCCAGGCCCTGCTTCGGGTCGAGCCGGCCGGCTACCTGCGCCAGCGAATCCGGGCCGCCGTCGGCCAGCGCATCGAGCGTGAGGACCTGATGGCGAGGGCCGAGCAGGCCGGCGTCGGCGAGGAGCTTGCGCTTCAGCGCGGCCATCTGCGGCAGGTCGGTCTCGAGGTAGGTCAGCCGCTCGCCGTATTTCTGTGTCATGCGCACGCCTCGGCCGGACAGGCCCGCCGCGATCTCGATGACCTGCGTCACGCGCCCGTCGTCGATGGCGCGCGCCAGCAGCGCGTCGATGGCGGTATGGCGCGCCAGCATCAGGTTCTGGAACACCTCGCCGCCCAGCAGCTTCATCAGCAGGCCGAAGGGCCGGTCCAGGCGCTTGCCCTTGGGCGTCGCCAGCGCCGCATGCGAGAGCCCGTGCTTGTACCAGAAGTAGCCGGTGGCGTAGGCCGTGGGGCTGATGCGTTCGGAACTCATACTCAGACTCCGGGGGCGCCGGGGAAGCCGACGTAGTACTGCCCGCACAGCATGCCGCCGTCCACTGCGATCTCGGCGCCGCACAAGTAAGACGATTCATCGCTGGCCAGGAACAGGCTGGTCTGCGCCACCTCGATCGGCTCGCCGACGCGCTGCAGCGGCACCATGCCGTAGCGCTTGTTCACTTCGGCCTTGGGCTCGCCGTACGGGTTGCCCATCGCGGTGTCGATGCCGCCGGGGTGCACCGAGTTCACGCGCACGCCCTTGTGGCCGTATTCCATCGCCGCTACGCGCGTCAGCCCGCGGATGCCCCATTTGCTGGCGCAGTAGGCGCCCAGGCCGTTGGCGCCCTTCATGCCGTCGGCCGAGGAGATGTTGACGATGCTGCCGCGACCGCGCGCCAGCATGTGCGCGCCGACGATCTTCGTGCCGAGGAAGCAGCCGGTCAGGTTGATGCCGATGACGCGTTCGAAGTCGGCCTTGCTCGTGTCGGCGAGCGTCTTGAACAGCAGCACGCCGGCGTTGTTGACCAGCACGTCCACCGGCCCGAAGGCCGCTACGGCCTGCTCGACCAGCGCCGCCCAGCCGGCCTCGTCGGTGACGTCGTGATGCACGAAGCGCACGCGATCCTTCAGTTCCTGCGCGAGCTTCGCGCCGTCTTCGTCGAGCACGTCGGCAATCACCACCTTCGCGCCTTCCCGGGCGAACAGCCGCACCGTCGCCGCGCCCATGCCGCGCGCGCCACCGGTCACGATCGCCACCTTGTCTTTCAGTCGAGCCATGTCTCCTCCGGCGTGAGCATTTCGTCCCTCTGCGCCTGTGGGAAGGGGCTGGCGCAAGGGTTCGCTTCGGGCATGGCCGCCATCGTGGCACCGGGTGCGGGCAGCAGCCTCATCCAAATGCAGGGCCACGCGCGCCTCGCAGCGCGCGTGGCGGGATGCCGGCGGGTGTGACGGCTACTGGCGCAGGATGTGGAACTCGACCCTGCGGTTCTTCGAGCGGCCGCTTTCCGTCTCGTTGGAGGCCACCGGCCGCGACTCGCCATAGCCCACGGCACGCAGCCGGCTGGCGGCGACGCCCCGGTCCACCAGGTAGTTCCTTACGGAATCCGCGCGGCGTTCGGACAACCGCTGGTTGTAGGCGTCGGAGCCCTCGCTCGAGCAGTGGCCGGCGATCTCGACCTCCATGGACGGCTGTCCCTGCAGGGTTTCAGCCACCTTGTCGAGGATGGTCATCGAGTCCGGGGTCAGGCGGGCGGAGTTGTATTCGAAATGCACGCCTTCCAGTGTGACCACCTGCTTGATCGCGCAGCCGTACTGGTCCACCTGGGCGCCGCGCAGGGTATTCGGGCAGCGATCCACGCCGTCCACCACGCCGTCGCCGTCCGAATCGGCCTGCGGCTTCTCGCGCACCACCTCGCGCACCACCTCGACCTCGCGCACCTCCGTGCGGACCACTTCCTTGGTCTGACCGTAGGGGAACACCATCGCCAGACCGACGCGCAGGTCATCCGGCTGGTCCTCGAAATTGTCCTTCACGTAGCGAAGGTCGCCGCGCACCCGGATGCCGGAGCTGCCGAACGGCTTGCTCATGAAGCCGAGGCCGAGGTTGACAAAGGCGTTGCTGTCGTCATCGACCGGCGACGGCGGATCGTTGCGGACCGCGCCCAGTCCCGCCAGCGCAAAGGGCGTGAAGCCGTCCTTGCGACCCTGGAAATACCACAGGAAATCGATGCCCAGGCCACCCTGGTAGAAATTGTTGCGGTGGCCGCGGGCGACGCTCAGGTCGTTCAGGAAGACATTGAACTCGAGGCCCGAAGCCGATCCCAGCGTCTGGCCCAGGATCAGTTGCAGGCCGCCGCCGTCATCGACGTCCACGCCGCGCGCGCTGGCGTCGCTGTCGGCATCGATGTAGAGGATGCCGGTGCCGACGTAGCGATCCGGATAGTCGGCGCGGGCGGGCAGGGTAAGAAGCCCGAACAGGGTAATGACACAGGCGCTCTTTGCATACATTCGGTGGATGGACATGACACCCCCTTATTCTTGTTTGCAAAGCGGTTTTATTGTGCCTCTTACATACGCCAATCCCCCCGCGAGGTCAATCCGCGCGTTCAGCCAGCGCCCGGCTCAGCCCTTGAAGGTGGACAGGCCGAAGTCGCCGAAGGGCTGGTCGCGTTCGCGCACCGCCTGCTTGAAGCCGACCTCTGCCGCGCGCTGCTGGAAGGCGTAACCCTCCTTGGTGTGTCGCGTGATGCCGTCGAACACGGTGCCGAGGATCTGGGTCGTGTGCAGGCCCTGCTGCATCACGCTCTGGTTGAGCAGCAGCTTCATCATCACCAGCTGGTTGATCGGCATGCGCGCGATGCGCTCCAGCAGCACCTCGAAGCGCGCGTCGAGCTGGTCCGCCGGCGCGGACTCGATCGCCAGGCCCCATTCTTTCGCCTCCTTGCCGCTCAGGCAGTCGCCGGTGAACAGCAGGCGCTTGGCCTTCTCCAGGCCGATGCGGTGGAACCACAGGGAGGTGGTGGGCGAGCCCCAGACGCGCGCCGGCGGATAGCCGATCTTGGCGTCGTCGGCGATCACCAGAAGGTCCGAGCACAGCGCCAGGTCGGTGCCGCCGGCCACGCAGAAGCCGTGTACCTTGCACACGACCGGCTTCTCGCTGTGGAACAGGCTCATGAAGCCCTTCACGTTGCGTGACATCATCGCGTAGTCGAGCATCGGATCCCAGACTTCGCCGGGCGTGTGGTTCTGCAACTGCACCCGCGGGTCGAGCGGCGAACCGCGCGGGTGCGAGGGATGGTCCTCGCCGATCTGCATCTTCTCGGCGCTGTCCACCAGATCGTAGCCGCCGCAGAAGCCCGATCCGTTGCCGGACAGCGCGATGACGTGCACGGCCGGGTCGAGATTGGCGCGCTCGACACACTCGGCCAGCTCGCGCGGCATATCCATCGTGATGCCGTTACCGCGCTCGGGCCGGTTGAGCGTGATGCGCGCGATGCGGCCGGTGACCGCATAGGTCATGGTTTTCAGCGTGTCCATGTCGTCCTCCCAATCCAGAATGTTCCGTGCATACCCCCTCCCTCACCTCCCCCTTCATGAGGGAGGGCAGGGGTGGGGGTTAAAACTTCCCGTGCCGGCCCGTGCCCTCGGCAAAGCGCGTCGCGCCGGCCACGGTTTCGCCGGATTGCAGCGTCGCCAGTCCGTGCCGGAACTCGTTGGCGATGGCCGCGCGCTCGTCCAGGCCCCATTGCTCATAGGCGCTTGTGCGATCGCCGCGCAGGCAGGCCTGCGGGAATGCCGCCAGCTGCTGGGCCAGCGCCAGCGCCGCGGCCAGCGCCTGGCCCGCCGCGACGACGCGGTTGGCAAGGCCAAAGGCCAGCGCCTCGCGTGCATCCACCGGCCGGCCGGTCAGGATCAGGTCCAGCGCGCGGCTCATGCCGATCAGCCTGGGCAGGCGCAGGGTACCGCCATCGATCAGTGGCACGCCAAAGCGACGGCAGAACACGCCGAACACGGCGGTTTCGTCGGCCACGCGCAGGTCGCACCAGGCGGCCAGCTCGATGCCGCCGGCTACGCAGTAACCGGATACCGCCGCGATCACCGGCTTGGAAAGCTGCAGGCGCGTGGGGCCCATCGGCCCGTCGCCCTCGGGATCGATGCGGTTGCGCCGCGCCGGATCGCCGGCCACAGCCTTGAGGTCGGCGCCGGCGCAGAAGTGCCCGCCGGCGCCGGTCAGAATGGCCACTTTCAGTTCCGGGTCGGCGTCGAAAGCGCGGAAGACATCAGCGAGGGCGGCGGCGGTCGGGCCGTCGACGCAATTGCGCACCTCCGGCCGGTTGATCGTCACGACCAGGACGGGTGCCTGGCGCTCGACGAGGACGGTTTCAGGCTGGGCTGGCGTCATGGAGGCTCCCCTGTTTCAGGCGGGTCGCGAGGCTCGATGGGCACACTCTAACCGACTGTCGCAGCCACGGCCCGCCCCACTCGTCGGCTCACCCTCCCCCTCATGGAGGAGGGCTGGGATGGGGGTGATGTGTTAGGCTGCTGGCCGCATGAAGACGCTGCTGCAAGCACTCGGTGTCGGCGCCATCGTCAGCCTGGGCATGTTCGGGCTGGGCTGGCTCGCGGTGCTGGCCGGCAATGTCGAGCTGTCGTACTACCTTTACTGGCCGGGCAAGTTGCTGGAAGGCCTGGTGCCCTGCGACAACATCGGCCACGAGCTGTACCCGGTGTGCCGGGTCACGACGATGAACATGATTGCGTTCTACGCCGGCATCCCGTTCGGCATCGCCGTGTACGCGCTGCTGGCCTGGCCGGTGCTGCGCCTCGCGCAACGCTTGCAGAAGCGCTGACCGGCGCCTACTGCACCACCGCCGGGTTGACGGGCGCGGGCCCGCCCAGCATCGGACGATGCGAAGGCGGCTGGCGGCCCTCGTCGGTGATGCCGTACTCCTGCGCCAGCTCGGCACCGATCAGCACCTTGCCGGATTTTTCCATGCGCCTATCGTCGCAGTACAGCGCGGCGAGCACATGACCTGTGAACTCCGGCGTCTCGGCGATCTCCCAGAAGCCCTGGTACTTGCTCGGGTCTTCCTCCATCACCTTCTTGGTGCGGTCGGTCCTGAGCATGCCCATCCAGATCGAGACCGCCGTCACGTCGTAAGGCTTCAGGTCGATGGCCATGTCGTGCGCGAAGCGGTCCACGCCGGCCTTCTGCGCGCCGTAGGCGGGGCCATGCATGTAGCAGTTGCCGCCGAAGGAGGAAGTGAAGGCAATCAGGCCGGATCGGCGCCGCGCCATCAGCTTGGCTGCGTGCCAGCTCGCCACATAGGCCGAGCGCAGGCCGACGTCGAGGATGTCCACCAGGTGCAATGACTTGCGGAAGAACGGCCCTTTCTCGATCAGGTCGTCGTGCAGGAAGGTGGCGTTGTTGACCAGGATGTCGAGCCGGCCGTCCTGTTCGTCCTTGATGCGCTTGAACAGCGCCGACACCTGGCGGTCCCTGGCGTGGTCGCAGGCTATTGCAATCCCCTTGCCGCCAGCCTGAGTCACCAGCTCGGCCGTGTGGCCAATGGTGCCGGGCAGGGGCGCATCGCCTTCCTTCAGGCTGCGGCCGGTGACGTAAACCGTGGCGCCCTCGGCGCCCAGCGCGATGGCGATACCCTTGCCGGCGCCACGCGATGCGCCGGTAACCAGCGCGACGACATTGTTCAGTTTTCCGCTCATCACCGGGTCCTCAATTGGCTGAAGTCAATCGGAACGAGACTGACTAGGATAAAGAAATAGAACAGGATGATCAGGATTCAACAGGACGCACAGGATAAGAGGATTCCTTCTTTAAATATTTCTTGTCCTGATCGTCCTGAAAAATCCTGGTAATCCTGTTCTATTCATCTGCCTTACGCACGCTTCGCTTCAGCCTTCGCCGCTTCGCGCAACTGGTACTTCAGCACCTTGCCGGACGGGTTCACCGGCAGCGAGCCGGCGAACTCCACGTAGCGCGGCACCTTGTAGTTCGCCATCTGCTCGCGGCACCAGGCGATCAGCGATTTTTCGTCCAGCGTATGGCCGGGGCGCAGCACCACATAGGCCTTGCCGACCTCGCCGAGGCGTTCGTCCGGCACGCCGATCACTGCGACCTGGGCGATGGCCGGGTGCGCCGCCATCAGGCGCTCGATCTCGGCCGGGTAGCAGTTGAAGCCGCCGGCGATGTACATGTCCTTGAGCCGGTCGGTGATCTTGAGATAGCCGCGCGCGTCGAGCACGCCGATGTCGCCGGTGTGCAGCCAGCCCTCGGCATCGATCGCCTCCTGCGTGGCGGCCGCGTCGTCGAGATAGCCCTGCATCACGTTGTAGCCGCGCACGACAATCTCGCCGGCCTCGCCGGCGGGTACGGGCTGGTTGTGTGCGTCCACGCAGCGCAGCTCGATGCCGGCAATGGCCTTGCCGGAGGTCAGTGCGATGGTCTCGGCATCGTCGCCGGCATCGCACAGCGACACCACGCCGCAGGTTTCGGTCAGCCCGTAGCCGGTCAGCACCACCTCGAAGCCCAGCTCGGCGCGGATGCGCTCGATGAGAGAGGGCGCGATCGCCGCGGCGCCGGTGATGGTGGCGCGCAACGACGACAGGTCGGTCGTGACGCGCGCCGGGTCGTTGAGCAGGCTGATGAACAGCGTCGGCGGACCCGGCAGCACGGAGATGCGGTCGCGCTCGATGCGCCTGAGGATCGCGGCGGCGTCGAACACCGCGTGCGGCAGCACGGTCAGCCCGGCCAGCAGCCCGCCCAGCCAGCCCACCTTGTAGCCGAAGGAATGGAAGAAGGGATTGGCAATCAGGTAGCGGTCCTCGGGCACCAGGCCCACCGCGCGCGACCACTCGGCAATCACGCGCAGGTTCTGTCCGTGGTTGGTGATCACGCCCTTGGGCAGACCGGTGGTGCCCGAGGTGAACATGATGTCCATGCGGTCATCGGGTTTCACGGCGAGGCTCCGCCGCTCCACCAGCGCGCCGGAAACCTCCGAGGCGTGCCGCAGGAACTCGGCCCAGCCGAAATCGCCGGGCTGTGCGTCGCGCAGCACCACGATGTGCTCGAGCGTGGCCGGACGGTGCTCGCCCAGCAGCGTCGGGTAGTGCTGGTTGAGGAAGCTGCCGGCGCAGAACAGCAGCCGCGCGCCACTTTTCTGCAGGATATAGCCGGCCTCGTTGCCCTTCATGCGGGTGTTCACCGGCACCAGCACGGCGCCGATGCTGTGCACGGCGAGCCCGGCGATGATCCACTCGACGCCGTTGGGCGCCCAGAGGGCGACGCGGTCGCCGTGGCGGATGCCGAGCGAGATCAGCGCGCGCGCGGCCTCGATGCGCTTCGCGTCGAGTTGCGCATAGCTCAGGTTCTCGCCCTGTTCGCCGATGACGGCCGTGCGGTTCGCGTGGCGCTCGACGGATTCGGCGAAGGCTTGGGGGACGGTATGGCTCATGGTTGTGATCTATGATTCCGCCGCGAGCGGGCATCCATACGGAAAGACTCTGGATTCCGGCTCGCGGCCTTCGGCCCTGGCCGGAATGACGATAACGCTCCTGTTCGGCCGCTAGTTCGGATACTTGATCTTCACCTTGGGCGACTTGGCCACCGCCTGGCAGCCGAGGATCCAGCCCTGCTCGATGTCGCTCTCGTCCAGCACGTGGTTGTGCTGCATCTCGATCTCGCCCGCCTCGAGATGGCACATGCACGCCGCGCAGGCGCCGGCACGGCAGGAGAAGGGCGGCTGCAGGCCGGCGGCCTCCATCGCGTCGATGATGAGTTCGCCTGGCCGCAGCCGGATGTGGTGCGTCGCGCCGTCCAGCTCCACCTCCAGCTCGCTGCCGGCGGTGCCGGCAGGTGCGGCGGCCGGTGCAGGCGCATCGGCGTCCTCGGGCAGCGAGACGAAGCGTTCGATATGCACCAGCGCATGCGGCACGCCCAGCGCGTACAGTGCGGCGGCGGTGCTGTCCATGAACACCGCCGGGCCGCAGATATAGCACTCGGCGCCATCCAGGCCCCAGTCTTTTGCAATCGCGCTGATCTGTTCCTGCGTCGGCGGCTGTCCCTGCACCGAGTCCAGCCAGTGGAACACCTGCAGCCGGTCCGGGTATTGCCGCGCCAGCTCGGTCAGCTCGTTGCCGAAGATCACGGAGTGCTCGTCGCGGTTGGCGTAGAGCAGGTTGATGCGCGCGGTGCCCTTGGCCAGCACGGTGCGGATGATCGAAAATACCGGCGTGATGCCGCTGCCGCCGGCGAACATGCGCAGGTTGGCGTCCAGCGAGCGCGGCGTGAACACGCCGGCCGGCGGCATCACCTCCAGCGTATCGCCGGCCTTGAGCTGCGAGCAGATCCAGCTGGAGGCGCGGCCATCGGCCACGCGCTTGACGGTGACGCGCAGCGGCTCGTCGAAGGCCGGCGAGCTGGACAGCGAATAGCAGCGCGGCAGCGGCCTGGGTCCGCAGGGCACGTGCAGCTGCAGGTGCTGGCCCGGCTTGTAGCGGAAGGTCTCCCTGAGCGCGTCCGGAACCTCGAACACGATCGAGCGCGCGTCGGCCGTCTCCTCGACGACCCTGGCGACTTTCAACGGATGATACTGGGGTCTAGTCATGCCCTTCGGGCAGGAATGGGGTCGCGTCCGCGGCCCCACCCCCATTAAGAAAATGATCCACGTAGGGTAGCCGATTATTCGGTGGCGTTGTGATTCTCAATCCCCCCACATCGAATAGCCGTTATCGATGCGCATCTCGGCGCCGTTGATGAAGCTGGACTCGTCCGAGGCCAGGAACAGCACCAGATCGGCGATCTGTTCCGGCGTGGCGAAGCGCGCCATCATCTGCTTCTGGTCCATCATGCGTACCTGCGTCTGCTTGCCCTTGGGCATGCTGCCCTGCAGGTTGGCGACCATCGGTGTCATGATGCCGTCCGGGTGGATCGAGTTGCAACGGATCTTGTGCAGGTTCATGCGGCTGTGTGCCGCGATCGAGCGCGTCAGGGCCGCCACCGCGCCCTTGGACGCGGAGTAGGCGCAGAACGAGCTGACGCCGCGAATGCCCGAGATGGACGACATGTTGATGATTGAGCCGCCGCCGCGCCGGCGCATCGCCGCGTAGCCGTAATGGCAGCCGAGGAAATAGCCGTCACCGTTGATCCGCTGGATCTTCTGCCAGGTGGCGAGGTCGGTATCCTCGATCGTGCCGTACAGCAGAATCGCGGCGTTGTTGACCAGGACGTCGAGACCGCCGAAAGCCTCTTCGGTCTTGGCGATCACCGTCTTCCAGTCGTCTTCCGAAGCGATGTCGTGCCGGATGAACAGCGCGCTGCCGTCGCCGTACTTGTCATTGATCTGCCGGGCGGCGGCCGCGCCATCCTTCTCGTTGAGGTCGGTCAGCACCACCTTCGCACCCTCACGCGCCAGCACCATGGCATCGGCCTTGCCCACGCCGCTGGCGGCGCCGGTCACGATGGCCACCTTGTTCGCTACACGTCCCATGCTCGCTCCTGGATGTATCTCTGGATTTGCTTCATTCCGTCGCCCCGGCGCAAGCCAGGGTCCAGTGCCTTTTTAAAGTCGCTGGATTCCGGCTGTCGCCGGAATGACGGACAAATCGTTCGTCATAATGCCCCTGGCCGCATTGGTTCCCGCCCGCCGTCCCGACCACAGGCAGTCCGCCAGCGACAGCCCGCTGACATATTTATTGGAGGCGATGCCCACCGCACAGCGGCCTGCGGCGTACAGCCCCGGGATCGTTCTGCCTTCCGCGTTCAGTACTGCGCCGGTCTGTTCGTCCACACGCAGCCCGCCCAGGGTGATGCTCGGGCAGGGGAAGGTCTTGTTGTCGACCGAAATGTTCAGGGCGTAGTAAGGCGGGGTGTCCAGCGGCGCGCGCATGTCGTCGGCCTTGTTGAGCAAATCCGTCCGCCCCGCCTTGGCATCCTGGGTGTACTGCTCGATGCTGGCCTTGAGCGCGCGCGGCGGCAGGCCGATCTTCGCGGCCAGCGCCTCGGGTGTCTTCGCGCGCGGTGCGAACCCCATCAGGAACAGCGCTGGCACGCTCTGGAAGAACCATAGCTTGCCGGACAGCGCCTCGCGCAGCGCGGCGCTGCGCAGCCTCTTGTCCAGGATCAGCCAGGCCTTGCCCTCGTTATGGTCCACCATCTCCACGCCCAGGCGTGCGCCGTAGACTTGCTCGTTGCAGAAGCGCTGCCCCTGGCGATTGACGACGATCCCCTTCGGCCAGGCCGTGGGCGGATTGATGAAGCGCCAGGCCGAGGCGGTACTCATGCGGTCCAGCGCACCACCCACCGAGGCGCCCAGGCGGATGCCACTTCCGTCGCAGCCGGTGGCGCCGAGGCGCATGGCCGGCAGGTACTTGGGCGCGTACTGGCGCAGCATCTCGCGGTTGAAGATGAAGCCGCCGGCGGACAGGATCACACCGCGCCGCGCGCGCACCAAAAGCGGCTGCGCCTCGGCCAGCTCGATCGCCAGCGCCTGGGCGCGCAGGCGGTCGGCGCGCCGCGGCGAAAAATTATGGATACGCTCGGCGCGCCGCATCAGGCGCTGGTGCCTGTGCGCAATGGGCGAGGCCGGCGGCAGCTGCCACACTTCCGCGCCGAGCACCGCGCCGGTCTTCGCGTCCGTGACCAGCCGCCGTACCGCGGATTGGCGCAGAACCGGGATGTTCTGTCGGGCGACTTCCTCGCGCAGCACGCGGTACAGCTCGCGACCGGAGTCGATGCCCGGCGCGCGCACCCGATGGCCGCGTGGCGCGGGCCGGGCCTGCGCCGCAAAGCTCGGTACGGCCTCGCTGCCGGAGTAATACAGGTACACGCCGTTGCGCGGGTAGGAGGTCTTGGGCGGCTTTTCGTAGGATTGAAACTCGACGCCGATCTTCTCCAGCCAGGCCAGCAGGTCGAGGCTGTCGTTGCAAAAGCGGCGCAGAGTGGCCTCACTCACCGCGTCGCCGGTTTCCTGGCGCAGGTACTTGAACATTTCCTCCGGTGTGTCGTCGTAGCCGGCTTCCTTCTGGTACTTCGTGCCGCCGCCCAGGTAGACCACGCCGCCGCTCTTCACGCTCGCGCCGCCGCCCTCGAAGCGCTCGGCGATGAGTACCCGGGCGCCGGCCTCCTGCGCGGCCAGCGCGGCGGCGCCGCCGGCGGCACCAAAGCCGACCACCAGCACGTCGCAGTCCTGCTGCCAGCCCAGGCTGTCGGGACTGTCCGTCGTCAGCGGCGCTTCGATGGACAGGGTTCCGTCCTCACGCCGGGCCGGCGGGGTGTCGAGCGGGTTCTGATGCGGCATCTCGGGGTGCCTTGCGTGATAAGGTGCGGGCAAGACAGGCCCGCCAGGGCCTGCGGCCCGATGACGGGATTATTTCGATCTGGCACGGACTAGCTTCGTCCGATGGGGTGAGAGTGCATGTTCCGCAGCGCTGTGGCGGCCCGCTCTCACCCCAACGGATGAAGAGGAAAGCGCGGCCGGCGCCAATAATGCCTTCATCCAGAACGACATTCCCGAAGGCGGCTCTCATGGCGAAAATCCAGGCGCTGGCGTACATCGTGGCCGAGTCCACGGACCTTGCGAAGTGGCGGCAATACGGCGAGCAGGTGCTGGGCATGTCCGCACAGGACGTCGGCGAGGCGCTGGCGCTGAAGATGGACGAGCGTCACGGCCGCATCCTGGTGGTGAAGAGCGGCGCCGACCGTTACCACGCCTCCGGCTGGGAGCTGCCGGACGAGGCCGCGTTCAAGGACACGGTCGCCGCGCTCGAGCGGGCCGGGGTGGTCGTCAGTGATGGCAGCGAGGCCGAGCGCAGGCTGCGCGGCATGAAGGGTCTGGCCGTGTTCACCGATCCGGCCGGCAACCGCCACGAGCTGTGCTGGGGCTATGAGGGCGCCACCGCGCCGTTCAAGTCGCCGGTCGGCGTGTCCGGTTTCAAGACCGGTATCTACGGCCTCGGGCATACCGTGCTGCCGGCCATTCCCTTCGACGACACGCTCAAGCTGTTCCGCGACGTGCTCGGCTTCGGCCTGTCGGACGTGTTCAACTTCAAGCCGGCGCCGGATGCGCCGGTGATGCGCATCTATTTCCTGCACGCGGCCAGCGGCCGTCATCACAGCCTGGCGCTGGCCGAGATGCCGAGCCCGGCCGGTTGCGTGCACATGATGGTGGAAGTGAACTCCATGACCGAGGTCGGCCTGGCGCACGACCGCATGCAGAAGGCCGGCATCAAGCTCATGGCGACGCTCGGCCAGCACGAGAACGACAAGATGACCTCGTTTTACATGATGACGCCAGGCAACTTCGCCATCGAATACGGCTGGGGCGGTCTGATCGTGGAGCCGGGCAAATGGCAGACCACCGAGACCCGACAGGTCTCGATCTGGGGCCACGATTTCTCCGTCGGCTTCCGCTAGGCCAGGGAGATGGCGCTCAACAAGGAAATGACGGCCGCGCAGGTCGTCGCGCAACTGCGCGACGGCATGACGATCGGCATCGGCGGCTGGGGCCCGCGCCGCAAGCCGATGGCGATCGTGCGCGAAATCCTGCGCTCGCCGCTGAAAGACCTCACCGTCGTCGGCTACGGCGGCCCCGACATGGGCATGCTCTGCGCCGCCGGCAAGGTGAAGAAACTCATCTACGGCTTCGTGTCGCTGGATTTCATTCCGCTGGAGCCTTTTTTCCGCAAGGCGCGCGAGGCGGGCAGCATCGAGGCCATGGAGCTGGACGAAGGCCAGCTGCAGTGGGGGCTGCGTGCCGCTGCCATGCGTCTGCCCTTCCTGCCCACACGCGTGGGGCTGGCCACCGACCAGCTGACCAAGATCAACCCCGGCCTGCGTACCGTGACCTCGCCTTATGAAGACGGCGAGGTGCTGCTGGCGATGCCCGCGCTGAATCTCGACGTCGCGCTGGTGCACGTGCACCGCGCCGACCGGTGCGGCAACACGCGGCTGTACGCGCCGGACCCGTTTTTCGATGAACTCTTTGCGCGCGCCGCCGAGCGCTGCTACGTGAGCTGCGAGGAACTGGTGGACAGGCTGGCCACCGACGAGGCCGACGCCCAGCGCAATCCCTTCGAGCGCAACCTGGTGAACGGCGTGATACTGACACGCGGCGGCGCACACCCGACCTCGAACGTTTCCATCAACGGCGGCGGCTACGGCTGGGATGCCGCGCATCTCAAGCGCTACTGCAACGCGGCCGAAGAAGAAGGCGGCTGGGCGAAGTACGCCGCGGAGTTCCTGGGCGCGAGCGAGGCCGATTACCAGGCGGCGGTCGGCGGGCTGGACAGGATTCTCGCATTGCCAAGGCAGGTGATGTGATGAGTGGGTTTATTCGATTTGGCACCCCTATCCCAACCCTTCCCCCTCGAGGGGGAAGGGGTAAGAGTGTCCGTCCCCGGGGTCCGTGTTCCCTCCCCCTTGATGGGGGAGGGCTAGGGTGGGGGTGCGCATGAGCACCTCCGATTTCACCCTCGCCGAGCTGCTGATCTGCGCCTGCGCCGACGTCTGGCGCGAGGACGGCGAAGTGCTGGCCACCGGCATCGGCATCATCCCGCGTATTGCCCAGGGCCTGGCCAAGCTCACGCACAGCCCGGAGCTGCTCATCACCGACGGCGAGGCCTTCCTCACCGAGGAGCCGGTCGTGATCGGCGCCAGGAACCATGACGGCCGCACCTATGCCGGCTGGATGCCGTACGCGCGTGTGTTCGATCTCTTGTGGCGCGGGCGCCGGCATGCGCTGGTCGGCCCTGTGCAGGTGGATCGCTGGGGCCAGGCCAACATCTCCTGCATCGGCGATTTCGGTAAACCCAAACGCCAGATGCTCGGCCTGCGCGGCTTCCCCGGCAACAGCATCAACCACGTGAATTCGATGTTCGTGCCCAACCACGGCCCACGCGTGTTCGTCGAGGGCGAAGTGGACGTGGTCTGCTCGGTCGGCTATCGCAAGGAGCGCTGGCCCAGGGGCGTGAAGAGCGACTACGCGCGCATCCACCGCATCGTCACCGACCTGTGCGTGATGGACTTCGGCGGCCCCGAGCATGCGATCCGCGTCATCAGCCTGCATCCGGGCGTGAGCTTCGAGCAGGTGCAGGGCGCCACCGGCTTCCCCTTGCTGAGGGCCGACGATCTGGGCGAGACCGCGCATCCGACGGAAGAACAACTCGCGATCATCCGCAGACTCGACCCGCACGACATGCGCGCGAAGCAGCTGAAGGACAATCCCCCCGGCATCCGGAGGGCGTCATGAGCAAATCCTCAATGCTTATTCCTCGTCACCCCGGCGAAAGCCGGGGTCCAGCGCCTATGCAAAGTCACTGGATACCGGCTTTCCCCGGTATGACGGCGTAGCGATGGATACGACAGTGCCAACCCCCGTGCTCGAAGGCTGGTTCACGCTCGATCGTGAGCGGCCGCAACTGATCGGCAGCCGCTGCTCCGCCTGCGGCACTTATTACTTCCCCAGGCTGAGTCACTTCTGCCGCAATCCCGATTGTGCGGGCGACACCTTCGAGGAGGTGCTGCTGTCGCGCACCGGCACGCTGTGGTCCTACACCAACGCATGCTACCAGCCGCCGCCGCCCTATGTCGCCAACGAGCCCTTCCAGCCCTTCGGCATCGCTGCGGTGGAACTGGCGCAGGAAAAAATGATCGTGCTGGGCCAGCTTGCGAGCGGCGTCGATCTCGCTGTGCTGAAGGTCGGGCAGCCGATGGAACTGGTTCTGGAGCCACTGGATGACGGCAAGCTGACCTGGAAGTGGAGGCCGGTATGAATACTCACCTGCACCCCTTTCCACGTCACCCCGGCGGAAGCCGGGGTCCAGTGACTTTTAAGGCGCTGGATTCCGGCCTTCGCCGGAATGACGGCGTAAAGACATGACCCAGGAAATCGCCATCCTCGGCGCCGGCATGCACCCCTGGGGCAAGTGGGGCCGTAACTTCGTCGAATACGGTGTCAAGGCCGCGCGCGACGCGCTGGCCGACGCCGGCGTGAACTGGCGCGACATCCAATTCGTGTCCGGCGCCGCGACCCTGCGCTGCGGCTATCCCGGCTACGTCGCCGGCGCGACCTTCGCCCAGGCACTGGGTTGGCAGGGCGCGCAGGTGAACACGTCTTACGCTGCCTGCGCCTCCGGCTCGCAGGCGCTGGCCGCGGCGCGCGCCAAGATCCTGTCTGGCGAATGCGAGGTCGCACTGGTGGTCGGCGCCGACACCACGCCGAAGGGTTTCCTCGCACCGCAGAAGGGCGAGCGTCCGGACGACCCGGACTGGGTGCGCTTCCGCCTCGGCATCACCAACCCGACTTACTTTGCGCTCTACGCACGTCGCCGCATGGCGTTGTACGGCGACACGCAGGCCGACTTCGCCGCGGTCAAGATCAAGAATGCCGAGCACGGTTTGACCAACCCCAACGCGCGCTACCGCAAGAAATTCACCGTCGCCGATGTCGAGGCCTCGGCCATGGTGGCCGACCCGCTGCGGCTGATGGACGTCTGCGCCACGAGCGACGGTGGTGCGGCGCTGGTCGTATCCTCGCTCGCCTACGCGAAAAAAATCGGCAAGGCCAGGGCGCCACGCATCGCCGCCGTTTCCACCGTGACACCGAGTTTTCCCTCGGCGCTGGTCGAGATGCCGGACATCGCCACCGATTCCGCCGTGGCCGCACCGGCGCAATCCTTCCGCGCCGCCCTGCCCAGAAAGGCCTACGAGGAGGCCGGCATCGGCCCGCAGGACGTGAGCCTGGCCGAGGTTTACGACCTGTCCACCGCGCTCGAGCTGGACTGGATGGAAGACCTGCAGCTGTGCGAGCGCGGAGAAGCCGCCAAACTCCTGCGCGCGGGCGAAACGAAGATCGGCGGCCGCATCCCGGTCAACCCTTCCGGCGGGCTGTGCTGCTTCGGCGAGGCGGTGCCGGCGCAGGCCATCGCCCAGGTCTGTGAGCTCACCTGGCAGCTGCGCGGCCAGGCCGGCGCGCGCCAGGTCGCGAATGCCAAGGTCGGCATCACCGCCAACCAGGGCCTGTTCGGGCATGGTTCATCCGTGATCGTGAAGGCTTGAAGATGCGCGTGCGTAGCATCACCCCCATCCCAACCTTCCCCCATCAAGGGGGAAGGGGCAAGAATCCACTCCCCCTGATATGGGGCAGGCGTAAGAATCCCCTCTCCATGGATTGGGCAGGAGTGAGAGTCCCCTCCCCCTGGATGGGGGATGGCTAGGGTGGGGGTGAACATGAGCCACACTCTGCAAACCCCGTTGACGCAGCGGCTCGGCTGCCGCTACCCCATCGTGCAGACCGCGATGGGTTGGGTGGCGGACGCGGAGCTCGTTGCCGCCACCGGCAATGCCGGCGGCTTCGGTTTTCTCGCCGCCGCGACGATGTCCACGCCGGAACTCGAGACGGCCATCCGACAACTGCGCGAACTCACGCCGCACCGGTTCGGCGTCAACTTCCACATGTTCCAGCCGAACGCGCAGGACGTCATCGACGTCATCTTGAAGAACACGGACCGCGTGCGCGCCGTGTCCTACGGCCGCGGGCCGGATGCGAAAACCATCCGGCGCTTCAAGGACGCCGGCGTGCTGTGCATGCCGACGGTCGGCGCGCTCAAACACGCCATCAAGGCCGTCGAGCTGGGCGCCGACATCATCACCATCCAGGGCGCCGAGGGCGGCGGTCACACCGGTGTGGTGCCGACCACGCTGCTCCTGCCGCAAGTGCTGGACGCGGTGCAGGTGCCGGTGGTCGCGGCCGGCGGTTTCTACAATGGCCGCGGGCTGGTCGGTGCGCTCGGTTATGGCGCGGCCGGCATCGCCATGGGTACACGCTTTCTGCTCACCACCGACTCGCCGGTGCCGCGCGCCACGCTACAGCGCTACCTGGACGTCAAGGACCCTGCCAAGATTCGCGTCTCCACCGCGGTGGACGGTCTGCCGCAGCGCATGATCGACAACGATTGTCTGCTGAGCCTGGAGCGCGGCGGCCTGCTGCACCGTTTGTTCGTCGCGCTGGTCAGCGCCTGGAAGTGGAAGGCGCGCACCGGCATGACGGCGGCGCACATGGTCAAGACCCTCTTCGGCGCCCTGCGCGAGGGCGACAGTGCCATCCAGACGATGATGGCCGCCAATGCGCCGGTGCTGATCCAGCGCGCAATGGTGGAGGGCATGCCGGACGAGGGGGTGCTGCCGAGCGGACAGGTGGCGGCGGTCATCGACAGCCTGCCGAGCGTGGCCGAGCTGATCCAGTCCATCGTCGTGGAAGCGGAGCAGAGGATTGCCGCATTACGTTTCCCTCCTGCGAGCGCAGGGGGGACTGATTTTGGAGCACTGCCATGAGCCAGCCCTTCAAGACCACGATAGCGGACGGCATCGCCGAGCTGGTCATCGACTGCCCGCCGGTGAATGCATTGAATGACGCCGGCTGGCACGCGCTGGCCGACGAGATCACACGCCTGGGCCGGGAGTCCTCCATGCGCGTCATCGTCATCCGCGCCGAAGGCCGCGGCTTCTGCGCCGGCGTGGACATCAAGGAACTGGACAAGGAGCCGGAAAAGATCGTCTCCGTGAACGCCGGCAACTACCGTACGTTCGAGGCGGTGCACCGCAACCCGCTGCCGGTGATCGTCGCGGTGCACGGCTTCGTGCTGGGCGGGGGCATCGGTATCGCCGGCGCGGCCGACATCGTCGTGGCTGCCGACGACGCGAGCTTCGGCGTGCCGGAGGTGGACCGTGGCGCGATGGGCGGCGGCGCCCACCTGCAGCGGCTGTTCCCGATCCAGAAGGTGCGCATGATGTATTTCACCGGAGAACCCATTACCGCCGCGGAGGGCTACCGCCTGGGCGCGATCGAGGCCGTGGTGCCGAGGCCCGCGCTGCGCGACACCGCGCTCACCATCGCCCGCAAAATCGCGGCCAAGAGCCCGGCCATGATCCGGCTGGCCAAGGAATCGCTCAACGGCATCGAGGACGGCAACCTCGAGGCCAAGTACCGCTGGGAGCAGGGTTTCACCCTGCAGGCCTACATGGAGAAGGATTCCGCCGAGACACGCCGCGCCTTCGTCGAGAAGCGCGAAGCGAAATTCGAATGAGGCGAGTGAATGAATTGCAGAGTGTCGAGCAGGGTTCATCTACCCCGTGGGCTGTTCAATTCTTGTGTAGAAGCGCGCCCTACGCGCGACAATCCAAGAGTCGCCTGCAGGGCAGACTCCTGCGGAAGATGGTTCTTCTGTGAGGATAAGTAGAGTGAAGCTGGAATACACCGAACGACAACAGGCCTTCCGCAAGGAAATCCGCGACTGGCTCGCGGCCAACGTACCGCGGCAGCCGTTACCGAGCTTCGACACGAAGCAAGGCTTCGAAGCGCACCGCCAGTGGGAGCGCAAGCTGTTCGAGGGCCGCTGGAGCGCGGTCACCTGGCCCAAGGACAAGGGCGGCCGCGGCTGCGACCTGATCGAGTGGCTGATCTTCGAGGAAGAATACTGGGCTGCCTCCGCGCCGCTGCGCGTCAACCAGAACGGCATCTTCCTGCTCGCGCCGACGCTGATGGAATACGGCACGGAAGAGCAAAAGGCGCGCTTCCTGCCGAAGATGGCCGACGGTTCCGAGATCTGGGCCCAGGGCTGGAGCGAGCCGGGCGCCGGCTCGGACATGGCGGCGATCAAGACCAAGGCCATCAAGGATGGTGACCACTACGTGATCAACGGCCAGAAGACCTGGTCCACGCGCGCGGTCTATGCCGACTGGCTGTTCGGCCTGTTCCGCACCGACCCGGCCTCCGAGCGCCACAAGGGCCTGAGCTTCATCCTGCTGCCGCTGAACCTGCCGGGCATCACCATCCGCCCGATCAAGCAGCTCAACGGCCTGCCGGGCTTCGCCGAGATCTTCTTCGACGACGTGCGCGTGCCGGTCGCCAACCGCCTGGGCGAGGAGGGTGCCGGCTGGAACGTGGCCATGGCCACTGCCGGCTTCGAGCGTGGCCTGATGCTGCGCTCGCCTGGCCGCTTCCAGCAGACCGCGAAGCTGCTGGTGGACCTGTACCAGCAGCATCGCGCGCGCGCCGATACCGACCCGGCCGTGCGCGACGCCGTGCTCAAGAGCTGGATGGACGCCGAGGCCTACACGCTGGCGACCTATGCCACCGCCAGCCGCCTGCTCAAGGGCGGGCGCATCGGTGTCGAAGCCAGCACCAACAAGATCTTCTGGTCAGAGCTGGACCTGTTGATGCACGAAACCGCCATGAGCATCCTCGGCGCGCACGCCGAGCTGGTCTCCCGCGCCGGCGAGACCGGCGCCGCGCAGCACGACTGGCTGGACGGTTTCCTGTTTGCGCAAGCGGGGCCGATCTACGCCGGCACCAATGAAATCCAGCGCAACATCATTGCGGAACGAATGCTGGGGTTGCCGAGGGCATGATGTTATGGGCTGCGACTCGTTTTTCCGTCATTCCGGCGCAAGCCGGAATCCAGTGACTTGAACATAAGGTTCTGGACCCCGGCCCCGGATCGAGTCCGGGGCAGGCTCTGCGCCGGGGTGAAGAGATAAGAGAGGCTCAGGAATCGATGGACTTTACTTTCGACGACCAGCAACTCGCTTTCCACGAGGCCGTGCGCAAGTTCCTCGTGGTCGAGGCCGCGCCCGAGAGACTGCGCGAGATCTGGGAGACCAAATTCGGCCGCTCGGCCGAGCTTCGCGCCAAGCTGGCCGAGCAGGGTCTGACCGCGCTGTCGGTACCGGAGGCCTATGGCGGCCTCGGCCAGGGCGATCTCGACTGGGTGCTGGTGCAGCAAGAGCTGGGTTATCACGCGATCCCCGATTCGCTCTCGGACACGGCTTATCTCGCCGCTTACATCCTCGCGGGTCTTCCCGACGGCGCACAGCTCAAGACCGATCTGCTGCCGAAGATCGCCACCGGCACGGTGCGTATCGCGGTGGGTCATCCGATCAACCCGCTGGTGGCGGATGCCGAGAATTCCGGCCTGCTGCTGATGTGGCACGACGACGAGGTGCACGCGATCAGGCCCGTGGACGCCAGGTTGTCGTTCCACGCCAGCATCGACATGTCCCGCCGGCTGTATCGGGTGGAGTGGACGCCAAGCGCCGCCACACGCGTATGCGATGCCGCGCACGGCCGGGCGTTGTGGCAGGGCGTGATTGACCGCGCCTCGGCCGCCATCGCCGCGCAGCTGCTCGGACTGGCCCAGCGCATGCTCGATCTCGGCATCGACTACGCCGCACAGCGCAAGCAGTTCGGCAAGCCGGTCGGCGCCTTCCAGGCAGTCAAGCATCAGCTGGCCGACGTGGCGGTCAAGATCGAGTTCGCCAAACCCGTGGTGCACCGTGCAGCCTATGCGCTCGGTCACGGTGACAGGCACACCGGCGTATACGTATCGCACGCGCGGCTCGCGGCCGGCGAGTCGGCACGGCTGGCCGCGCGCAAAAGCATCCAGGCGCATGGCGCCATGGGTTATACCTGGGAGTCCGACCTGCAGATGTTCGCCAAGCGCGCCTGGGTGCTGGACGCCGCCTGGGGCGATCGCGCCTTCCACAAGGCGCGCGTGGCCGATCACGTACTCGCCAGCGGCGCCCGGTTGGGGCCCGGTGAAACATTTAATTGAGAGTGGTGAAGCCCTTGTTTTTCTATCCTCACCCCGGCGCAGCGCCTGTCCCGGACTCGATCCGGGGCCGGGGTCCAGTGACTTCCTGGTAACAAGGCACTGGATTCTGGCTTTCGCCGGAATGACGACAAATACAGGCTGACATACTTTTACAAAGGTGAGAACCATGGCCGAAGCCTATATCGTCGACGCACTCCGTACCCCCACCGGCAAGCGCAGGGGTTCGCTCGCGCATGTGCACGGCGCCGATCTCGGCGCGCACGCCATCAAGACACTGGTGGCGCGGAACGGCATTCCCGCCGAAGACTACGACGACGTGATCTTCGGCTGCCTCGATGCCATCGGCCCGCTGGCCGGCAACATCGCGCGCACCTGCTGGCTCGCCGCCGGCCTGCCGCTCCACGTTCCGGGCGTGACCATCGATCGTCAGTGCGGCAGCTCGCAGCAGGCGGTGCACTTCGCCGCCCAGGCCGTGATGTCCGGCGTCAACGACGTGGTCATCGCCGGTGGCGTACAGACCATGAGCCAGATTCCCATCTCCTCCGCCATGACCTGCGCCAAGCCGCTGGGCTTCTCCGACCCGTTCTCCGGTTCCAAGGGGTGGGTGGCGCGCTTCGGCAGCGAACCGGTATCGCAGTTCCACGGCGCCCAGAAGATCGCCGACAAGTGGAAGATCTCGCGCCGCGAGATGGAAGAATTCGCGCTGGAGAGCCACGTCCGCGCGCGCAAGGCGCAGAAAGAAGGCCGCTTCGACCGCGAGCTGATCGAGTGTGAAGGCCTGAAGATGGACGAGACGGTGCGCGACACCTCGCTCGAGCAGATGGCGCAGCTGGAGCCGCTCGCCCCCGGCGGCACGATCACGGCGGGCGTATCCAGCCAGACCGGCGATGCTTCGTCAGCGATGCTGATCGTCTCTGAACGCGCGCTCATGCGCTATAACCTCAAGCCACGCGCCCGCATCCACCACATGAGCGTGTACTCGGACGACCCGATCTTCATGCTCACTGCGCCGATCCCGGCGACGAAAGTGGCGATGAAGAAGGCCGGCATGAAGCTGGAAGACATCGACCTGGTCGAGATCAACGAGGCCTTCGCGTCCGTGGTCATCGCCTGGCTCAAGGAGACCGGCTACCCGCACGCCCAGACCAACGTCAACGGCGGTGCCATCGCGCTGGCGCACCCGCTGGGCGCCACCGGCACCAAGCTGATGACCACGCTGCTGCACGAGCTGGAGCGCACGAACAAGCGCTACGGCCTGCAGACCATGTGCGAGGGTGGCGGCGTGGCCAACGTGACGATCATCGAGCGGCTGTCTTAAGTTCTTTCGTCACCCCGGCGAAGGCCGGTATCCAGTGACATCCTTCAACAAAGGCACTGGATACCGGCTTTCGCCGGTATGACGAGCAAAGAGAAAAGGAGTTGAAATGGGCGTCTGCGACAAGCGTACCGTCATTATTACTGGGGCCGGAGCCGGATTAGGCCGCGAGTATGCGCTGGCCTTCGCCGCCGAAGGCGCCAACGTCGTCGTCAACGACATCAAGCGCGAAGCCGCCGAGGCCGTCGCGAAAGAAATCGGCCCGCAGGCCATCGCCAACAGCGACGACATCACCAGCATGCAAGGCGCGCAGAAGATCGTCGATGCGGCCGTGGCGAAGTTCGGCGACGTGCAGGTGATCGTCAACAACGCCGGCATCGTGCGCGACCGCATGTTCGTGAGCCTGTCCGAGGAAGACTGGGACCAGGTCATCCGTGTGCATCTGCGCGGGCACTTCTGCATCACCCAGATCCTGTGCCGACGCTGGCGCGACCAGAGCAAGGCCGGGCAGAAGGTGGACGCGCGCATCATCAACACCAGCTCCGGCGCCGGCCTGCAGGGCTCCGTCGGCCAGAGCAACTACGGCGCCGCCAAGGGCGGTATCGCCACGCTCACGCTGATCCAGGCCGCGGAACTCGGCCGCTACGGCGTCACCGCCAACGCCATCGCGCCGGCCGCGCGCACCGGCATGACGGAGCCCGTGTTCGGCGAGGTCATGAAAAAGCCCGAGAGCGGCTTCGACTTCTTCCATCCAGGCAATGTCGCGCCGCTGGTGGTGTGGCTGGGCAGCCCGCTGTCCGCGCACGTGACCGGGCGCGTATTCGAGGTGGCCGGCGGACAGGTGTCCGTGGCCGACGGCTGGCGCACCGGCCCGATGCGCGACAAGAAAGCGCGCTGGCAGCCGGCCGAGCTCACCGACGCCGTCAACGCCATCCTCAAGGAAGCCGTGCCGCCGCAAAAAGTGTACGGGACGTAACTCTTATCCCCTCTCCCTGAAAGGGAGAGGGGCAGGGGAGAGGGTGTGGAGTAGAATGCGCCTCGGCAATTCACGACAAGCTGGTTGCGATGCCAAAGGGATCATTGGCGGTACAAGAGAACATCACGTCATCCGTACGACTGATTCGTGGCCAGCGAGTCATGCTGGACGCTGACCTGGCTTCGCTGTATGGCGTCGATGTAAGAACACTGAATCAGGCTGTTCGACGCAACGCAGATCGCTTCCCGGGCGACTTCATGTTCCAACTGACATGGGAAGAAACCCAAGCCCTGACCGGGGAAAATAATCCAGTAAAATCAGATAGTGATGACTTGAGATCACAGATTGTGACCTCAAGTTGGGGTCGCCGCCGCTACCGGCCTTATGCCTTTACCGAGCAGGGTGTCGCCATGCTCTCCAGCGTCCTGCGCAGCAAGCAGGCCGTGCAGGTCAACATCGAGATCATGCGGGCCTTCGTCCAGTTGCGCCGGATGCTCGCATCCAACGTCGAGCTGTCGCGTAAACTGGCCGTCCTGGAAAGGAAGTACGACGCCCAGTTCAAGGTGGTATTCGACGCCATCCGTGAACTCATGACGCCGCCCCAGCCCAAACGACGGCCCATCGGCTTTACCAACTGGCCAAAGGACGACAGTGAATGACCACGACCGCCGTCATGACTGCCAGCCTGCCTGACCCCACCAGCCCCACCAGCTATAAATTCTGGGTCACCGAGCACATCCGCTTCGCGGACCTGGACCTGCTCGGCCACGTCAACAACGTTGCTTTCCTGGTCTATGCAGAGAGCTGCCGCGCCGCGTTCATGGCGCAGACGGGCTTCTGGGTGCCCAACGCCCGGCGCCAGAACGTCATCGTGCGGATCGAGCTGGACTACCGCCGCGAGCTGCTCTATCCCGGCGAAGTCAAGGTCGGCCTGCGCGTGCTGAAGATCGGCAACAAGTCCTTTACGCTCGGGCAGGGGCTGTTCAGCGGCGAGCACTGCGTCGCCACCGCCCAGGCCGTCATCGCGCGCATCGACGCCGGCACGCGCAAGGCCGTGCCCCTCAACGACGAAGAGCGCGCCAGCCTGCAGCCGTATCTCTAGGGTCAGCCAGGTCTGCTTGCGTGTATCACGAATGTGATACATTGTCAGTGCAGGGGAAAGCAGGATCGCACATGGAGGTGCGTG
Organism: Nevskiales bacterium; assembly: GCA_035574475.1. Taxonomy (NCBI): domain Bacteria; kingdom Pseudomonadati; phylum Pseudomonadota; class Gammaproteobacteria; order Nevskiales; species Nevskiales bacterium. The sequence goes on from DATLYR010000025.1 coordinate 24,448, forward strand.
AGATGGAAATGGCAAAAACAGCCACTGTGGCCGTACGGATTGACCCGAAGCTCAAGGCCGGCGCGGAACGGATATTCAAGCGGCTGGGGCTCTCCCCGTCGCAGGCCGTAAACCTGTTTTTTGCACAGGTGAGCCTGCGTGGCGGCTTGCCGTTCGGGGTGCGCATCCCGACGGCCGACACACTGGCAGCCATGAAGGAGGCAATGAGGCCGGCAACCCTGGCTTCATATGAATCCGTCGAAGACTTCATGGATACATGGGGACAAAGGAGTGTCCGGAAAAAGAATCAGGGAAACGTCACGGTTTCGAAAGGACATGCGCCGGGCACTTCGACGGGGCGAAGACCCAGAACGCCTGCGCGCCATTCTCGCGTGTCTCGTCCAAAGTAAGCCGCTATCGGATCGACACCGTGACCACGCGCTGGCCGGTCAATGTACCGGCATGCGTGAGTGCCATATCAGGCCTGATTGGCTGCTGATCTATCGGATCGAGGGCGAAGATCTGGTCCTCGTGCGAACAGGCACACATTCAGACCTGTTCCGGGAGTAGTTTCCCTCTCCCGCTTGCGGGAGAGGGGCAGGGGAGAGGGTGGCTTCAAATCCCTGTGAACAGCAGGTCCAGCGCGGCGATGATCTCGTCGCGCGCACGCGCGAGGTTCGTGACCCGGCCCCCAAGCTCCTTCAGTGGTAAGCCGGCCAGTTCCGGAGTTAGCAGGACATATGGTTTCCCCCGAATCTGGAAGGACGGCGTCAATCTCGCCATCGGCTTTCCATCCACCGCTTCCGGTCTGCAGAGCGGGACTACCACGCGGGTCGACAGGTCACTCAGCAAATTCGACTGGACGTCCAGAAAGTAGGGGATCAGTTGCGCAGTGTCGGTGTTGGGGTTTTCGTAGATATCGAACTGCGCCATCAGAATCTCCGAAGCCCCATGCTGAAGACCCCGTGACGTTCCACGTGGCGGTTGTAGGCTTCGATCGCTTCCTTGTTCTCGGCCAGCCACTGCTCGCGCCGCTTCTCGCGGACCGCCTGTTCCAGGCTGCGCTCAAAAACCTCGGACAGGTTCAGGCCCAGAGCCCGCGCCTGCTTGAGTAGCTCGGGATCCACACTCAGGTTGGTCGGTTTCTTGGCCATCGGCACGGGCAATCGCATCAGCACCTCCCTGTGCGTAATGGGTAATGCGCATGCTATATGCGCATGATTCGGCAGGTCAATCCAGGCCCGGAAAAATGGGGACCGATCTGATTCTCTCTACGAAAATCGGCTCTGACGCCCCCTTTTTTCTACCCCTTTTCCCAGGACCAGCTTGCGGGTACCTGGATTGCGTGTAAGCCGCTGCGAGACACCGTCATGAGCGGCAGGTGAGTCGAGTGTCGCTGGCTCACGCCATGAGCCATTCCGTCAGCCAAAATTGCCCGGTAGGGTGGGCATCAAGCTGCCGAGGGCTTCTTCATGAAAATCACCGGGATTGTTGTTGTCGCAGTCGTTCTGCTCTGCGGCTGCGCGAATCTGCACCAGGCGGAGTCGAGTGGGTTTACCTGCATGGCCGGCACCGAGGAGTGTGATCGCTACCTGCGAACTGGGAACGCAACAGCGCCGGCGCGGGTGTGGGCGTACAGGCCACGAGACGAGGACTTCACCGTCATTCACAGTAACCGCGGGCCAGTGACGATTTACCGGAAGGGAAATACGTACTGGGTGAATGACCGGAGACGATAAGCTCTCTCTATGCCCTTTCCCGAACGAGTTCCGTCAGGGTCACCAGCGGTCGTCCCAAAGGGTGAGTACCGCGGTGCCAGGATTCGAGGAGAATGAAACAAACACTTCTCCCCGCCCCTCTCCCGCAAGGGGAGAAAGAGTGACAAAAGCAGCATGAACTTCGCCCTCACAGACGACCAGGCGATGATCCGCGACGCGGCGGCGGGTTTCCTCGCCGACGCGAGCAACTCCGCGGCCGTGCGCAGGGCGATGGCGAGCGCGGAGGGTTTCGACGTCGCCGTGTGGCAGCGCATCGGCGGCGAGCTGGGCTGGTGCGGGGTGGCGATCGACGAGGCCCACGGCGGCATGGGCCTGGGCCCGGTGGAGCTGGTGCTGATCCAGGAGCAGGCCGGTCGGCGGCTGCTGTGCGCGCCGTTTTATTCCAGCGTGTGCGTCGGGGCGCCGCTGTTGCAGGAGCTGGCCACCGATGCCGCGCAGGCCAAGTACCTGCCGCGAATCGCGGCGGGCACGCTGCGCACGGCGGTGCCGACCTACGGCGCGATCGAGGAGTGGGTGGCCGAAGCCTCGCACCTGCACGCACGGGCCGTGGGCAAGGGCTGGGTGCTGGAGGGCGAGCTGCATTACCTGATGGATGGCGCCTCTGCCGACCTGCTGTTGGTTTACGGCAAGCTGGATGACGGTGGGCTGGGCTTGTTCGCAGTGCCACGCACCGCGAGAGGCGTGGTGGTCACGTCGCTCAAGACCTGGGACCCGACTCGACGTTTTGCGGACGTGAAGTTCGCGGGCGTGACGGCGGGCGAGCGCATCGACGATCCGGCGCGCGTGGACGCGGGCGTGCTGCGCATGGCCTCGCTGGCGCGTCTGTACCTGGCGGCAGAGCAGCTGGGCGGCGCGCAACAGTGCCTGGACATGACGGTGGAATACACCGCCGGCCGCAAGCAGTTCGGTCGGCCGGTGGCGGGCTTCCAGGCGGTCAAGCATCGCTGCGCGCAGATGATGGTGCAGGTCGAGTCGCTGCGCTCGGCCGTGTATGGCGCGGCGGCGCTCGCGGCCGGCGCAGTGGATACGGAGGCCCTGGCGCTGGAATGCGCCATGGCCAAGGCAATGGCGTCGGAGGCGTTTTTCTTCTGCGCGCAGGAGGCGATCCAGCTGCACGGCGGCGTGGGCTTCACCTGGGAATACGACCCGCATCTGTACTTCAAGCGTGCGCAGGCGAGCAGCCACTGGCTGGGCACAGCGGAACAACTGCGCGAGCGCATGGCGCAGCTGCTGCTGGACAGCCCGGCGGCCTGAGACACCCTCTCCCCAACTCCTCTCCCGCAAGCGGGAGAGGGGACAGGAACGCACTTCTCCTCCAGCGGGACTGGGGGGCCAAGCGATCAACGTTTCCGCGCCTGCTTCTTCCTGGGTGCCTTGTATGCACGTTCGGGCTCGTGGACTTCGTCCGCCTTGTGTGGGCGGATGCGCGAGCGCAGCCAGGCGGCGAACTGTTCTACCGTCCACTGTCCTTCGGCGACGGCCAGCATGGCGAGGTATTTGTCTTCGTCGCCGGCCTCGAAATCAGTGCCGTTGAGTGCCAGAAAGGTTCGATAGGCCACATGTGCGGTGCGTTTGTTGCCGTCAACGAACGGATGGTTGCGTGCCAGGCCGAAGGCCAGTGTTGCAGCCAGGTCTGCCAGGTCGGGCGGCGGATCGCCATAGGCATACAACTGCTGCGGGCGCGCCAGCGCGGATTCCAGCAGCGTTTCATCGCGTACGCCGCCCGTGCCACCGTGTTCCGCCAACTGGCGATCGTGGATGGCGAGCAGGAGTTCCTTCTCCAGCCAGATGATCATGGCGACCTCAGCTTTCCGACAGCTTGCGAAGTACGTTGCGATCCTCGCGCATGACTTGCTCGGCGACTTCCATCTGCGCGGCGAGCTTGGGGTCGAAGGGCGAGAGCTTGATGCCGTCCGGGGTTTCGATGGCGTAGAGCGTGTCGCCCTTTGCCACGCGCAGGCGGGCGAGCAGTTCCTTGGGCAGGATGACGCCGGCGGAATTGCCGACGGTGGTGATCTTGAGCTTCATGGCGGGCTCCGGTGTAGTTATAACGTATGTTACATCAAGCGCCGGACGGCGGAAAGCGCAAGGCGGGGCGGCGCAGGCGAACCAGTCACCCCAACGGATGAAGAGCCGGGCCGCGCTTACTGCCCATAATGGGCTCTCCATAATGGGCTCAATTCACAAGAAAAAGCCTGTACTGCTCCGCGTCATCGGGTTTCTGTCATTCCGGCGCAAGCCGGAATCCAGTGCCTTCAAAGACGCTGGACCCCGGCTTGCGCCGGGGTGACGGATCAAGAGGGTACTGACTGCATGAGGCTCGAGCTGACCCCCGAGGACGAGGCCTTCCGCGCCGAAATCGCGGCGTGGCTGCGCGCGCACCTGGTCGGGCGCTTTGCGGTTTGCAAGCACCGTGGCGGGCCGGGCGACGAGGCGTTCCAGCCCGCGCTGCGCAAGGAGTGGGAGCGCGAGCTGGCCAAGGGCGGCTGGACCTGCGTGGGCTGGCCCAAGGAATACGGCGGGCGCGGGCTGTCGATCGCGCAGCAGGTGATCTACCACGAGGAATACGCGCGCGCCGGCGGTCCGGGGCGGATGGGCCACATCGGCGAGGGCCTGATCGGCCCGGCATTGATACGCTTCGGCTCCGAGGCGCAGAAGCGTCGCTTCCTGCCGAAGATCGTTTCGGGCGAGGAATACTGGGCGCAGGGCTATTCCGAGCCCGGCGCCGGCTCGGACCTGGCCAACGTACAAACGAAGTGCTGGCAGGAAGCGGACGGCAGCTGGCGCGTGAGCGGGCAGAAGATATGGACCTCCAACGCGCACGAGTCCGACTGGATCTTCGTGCTCGCGCGTTGCGAGCCGGGTTCCAGGGGCCACAAGGGCCTGGCCTTCCTGTTGCTGCCGCTCAGGCAAACCGGTATCGAGATCCGCCCGATCCGGCAGATGTCCGGCGGCGCGGAGTTCAACGAGGTCTTCTTCGACGGCGCGCGCGCGGAGGCCGAGCACATCGTCGGCGCGCCCGGCGACGGTTGGAAGGTGGCGATGGGCCTGTTGGAGAGCGAGCGCGGCGTGTCCACGCTCGGCCAGCAGATGCATTTCGCGTACGAACTCGAGCTGGTGATCCAGGCGGCACGCGCCAATGGCAAGGTCAACGATCCGATGATCCGCCAGCGCCTGATGCAGGCCTGGGGCGGGCTGCGGGTGATGCGCTACAACGCGCTGCGCATGCTGTCGGGCGAGGCCACGCGCCTGAACCGCGAGGCGCTCATCTACAAGTACTACTGGAGCAACTGGCACCGCGAGCTCGGCAAGCTCGCCGCCGACGTGCTCGGGCACCAGGCCGACGTGGTGTCCGACGACCCGGCCATCCGCCCGCTGCAGCAGATGTTTTTCTTCTCGCGCGCGGACACGATCTACGCCGGCACCAACGAGATCCAGCTCAACCTGATCGCCGAACGGGGCCTGGGCATGCCGAAGGAGCCGAGGCCCGCATGAGTACACCTGCCCCACCCTACGTCCCCGCCCATGGCCTGCTGCAGGGCAAGACCGTGCTGGTCACCGCCGCGGCTGGCGGCGGGATTGGTTTTGCCACCGCCAGGCGCGTGCTGGAAGAAGGCGCCCGTGCGCTGGTGATCTCCGACATCCACGAGCGGCGCCTGGGTGAGGCAGTGGCGAAGCTGCAGCAGGAATTTGCCGGCCGCCGCATCGAGGGCAAGCTGGCCAACGTCACGAACGAGGCCGAGGTGCAGGCACTGGTGGATTTCGCGGAAAGCGTGACCAACGGCGTGGACGTGCTGGTAAACAACGCCGGGCTGGGCGGCAGCAAGCGCGTGGTCGATATGCTCGATGAGGAATGGCACAAGGTGCTGGACGTCACCCTGACCGGCACCTTCCGCATGACGCGCGCGATGCTCAGGAAAATGCAGCCGCGCGGCAAGGGCGTGATCGTGAACAACGCCTCGGTGCTGGGCTGGCGCGCGCAGAAGGAGCAGGCGCACTACGCCGCGGCCAAGGCCGGCGTGATGGCGCTGACACGCTGCGCCGCGCTGGAGGCGGCCGAGCATGGCGTGCGCATCAATGCGGTGTCGCCCTCGATCGCCTTCCACGAGCACCTGAAGAAGACTGCCTCGGCCGAGCTGCTGGAACAGCTGGCCAGCCGCGAGGCCTTCGGCCGCGCGGCCGAGGTGTGGGAGATCGCCAACGTCATTGTTTTTCTGGCGAGCGATTACAGCTCGTATCTGACGGGCGAGGTGATTTCTGCCTCGAGCCAGCATCCGTGAAGATGCACGGGGCGCTGCCAGTGATCCGGCAAAGAGTCGCGAACAGGGTTCGCTCCTACATAAGAGCGATGGCTAAAGGGGTTTTGTAGGAGCGCGCCTGCGCGCGAATGGGGACTGACATGGCGACGATATTTAATTCCGCAGACGAGATCCTGAAATCCGTCGGCAAGCCGCTCGGCGAGAGCGAGTGGATGACGATCACGCAGGAGCGCATCGACCAGTTCGCCGACGCGACCGACGACCACCAGTGGATCCACGTGGACCCCGTGAAGGCCAAGGCCGGGCCCTTCGGTACGACCATCGCGCACGGCTACCTCACGCTGTCACTGTGCAGCCGTTTCCTGCCGCAGATCGTCGAGGTGCGCGGCATGAAGATGGGCGTGAACTATGGCTGCAACAAGGTGCGCTTCCCCGCACCGGTACGCGCCGGCAGCCGCATCCGCGGCAAGGGCGAAATGATCGCCGCCGAGAAGACGCCGGACGGCGGCGTGCAAGCCATGATCCGCGTGACCGTGGAGGTCGAGGGGCAGTCCAAGCCGGGCTGCGTGGCGGACACCATCAGCCGCTATTACTTTTGATGGGCGTTTGTAGGAGCGGGCCTGCTCGCGACTCTTTGCGCTGTTATCGCGTGCAAGGCAGGCGCCTACATCCGGAACAGAGGTCTCGATGAACGAAGCCGTCATCGTCTCTATCGCCCGCACCCCGATCGGCAAGGCCTATCGCGGCGCCTTCAACGACACCGAGGCGCCGGTGCTCGGCGGCCACGTGGTGCGTGCGGTGGTAGAGCGCGCCGGCGTGAATCCGGCCGAGGTGGACGACGTGCTGATCGGCTGCGCGGCACAGCAGGGCACCCAGGCCTACAACCTGGGTCGGCTCTGCGCCTATACCGGCGGGCTGCCGGATACCGTGCCGGGCATGACGCTGGACCGGCAATGTTCCTCGGGCCTGCAGACCATCGCGATTGCCGCGAAGAACATCATGGCCGGCGAGCAGGACATCGTCGTCGCCGGTGGGCTGGAGTCCATTTCGCTGGTGCAGAACAAGCACAAGAACAGCTACCGCTTCGTGTCCGAGGCGGTACTGGCGGCGATGCCGACCGCCTACATCCAGATGATCGAGACTGCCGAGGTGGTGGCCGAGCGTTACGGAATCAGTCGCGCCGCGCAGGACGAGTATTCGCTGCAGAGCCAGCAGCGCACGGCGGCGGCGCAGGCGGCCGGGAGGTTCGACGATGAGATCGTCCCGCTCACCACGCAGAAGCAGCTGTTCGACAAGGAAGGCAACCCGACCACGAAGGAAACCGTCACGCTGGCCAGGGACGAGGGCAACCGTCCCGACACCACGCTGGAATCGCTCGCGAACCTGAAGCCCGTCTGGAAGGACGGCAAGTTCGTGAAGCAGGGGGCGCACATCACCGCCGGCAATGCCTCGCAGCTGTCGGACGGCGCCGCAGCGGTGCTCGTGACGAGCGCGAAGACCGCGAAGGCGCGCGGCCTTGCGCCGCTCGGCATCTACCGCGGTTTCGCGGTGGCCGGCTGCAGGCCGGACGAGATGGGCATCGGCCCGGTGTACGCGGTGCCCAAGCTGCTGGCGCAGCACAATTTGAAGGTCTCCGACATCGGCCTGTGGGAGCTGAACGAGGCCTTCGCGGTGCAGGTGATCTACTGCCGTGACCGCCTCGGCATCCCGAACGATCGTTTGAACGTGAACGGCGGCGCGATCAGCATCGGTCATCCCTTCGGCATGAGCGGCGCGCGCATGGTGATGCACGCGCTGGTCGAGGGCCGCCGCCGCGGCGTGAAGTACGTGGTGGTGACCATGTGTATAGGCGGCGGCATGGGCGCCGCGGGCTTGTTCGAGGTGGCCGGCTGAGCGTCCACTCAGCCGGCCATCCCGGCGAAGGCCGGGGTCCAGTGTCTTTGCGGTCCAAAGACACTGGATTCCGGCTTGCGCCGGAACGAGGATGAAAACCCGCGTGCTTGCACGAGTGCGGAGTGGCAGGCGAGACTGGCCCGGCGAGTGGAACGACCGCAAACGGCCGCGAGAGCCGTCGTAACCAGAGCGTGATTGGGAGGAGACATCTCCATGACTGAAAAGCAAATCCCGGCGTCGGCCGGCGCGAACGATGGGATCGCGGCGATGCTGGCACAGGGTTGGGCCGGCTGGGCGGTGGTGACGCTGGTGGTGCTGGTGTCCGTGTACTCGTTCTCGCCGCGTCCCGAGCCTGATTTCCCGCCGAGCGGGCTCAAGTCCGACCGCGTGCTGCTCAACGACGCCGCGCTCGACGCCGGCCGCGTGATTGCCGTGGGCGAGCAGGGCGTGATCCTGCTGGCGGACGATCCACGCGGGCCCTGGCGCCAGGCGAGTGTCAGGACCCCGCGCGGTTCGACGCTCACGCGAGTGATGTTCCTGGACGGCGGTGTGGCCATCGCAGTGGGCCACGACAGCTGGATCCTGCGCAGCACCGACCAGGGCAGCAACTGGCAGGAGGTCCACTTCGACCCCGAGCGCTCCGAGCCGCTGCTGGGTCTGGCCGGGCCCTATGACGGCCGGCTGTACGCCTTCGGCGCCTTCGGCCAGTTCTTCGTATCGCAGGACAACGGCCTGAACTGGCAGCGCGAAACCCTGGTCGAGGAGGGCGCCGCGCCCAAGCCGGTGGTGACGTCCACCGACCCGGCCGACATCTTCGCGGGCGCCGCCGACATCGGCGGCGGCCTGGGCGAGTCGCACCTCAACGACATGACGCGTGCGGGCGACGGCGCGCTGATCCTGGTCGGCGAGCGCGGGCTCGTCGCCCGCTCCACCAATGGCGGCGCCAGCTGGCGCGTCGTGCCGCAGTTCTACAGCGGTTCGTTCTACGGCGTGATGACGCTGGGCTCGGGCCGCCTGCTGGTGCACGGCATGCGCGGCCATGTGTTCTACAGCGACGACCATGGCCGCAGCTGGAAGCCGGCCAAGGTGCCGCTGGCCAACTCGCTGTTCGGCGGTACGGTGCTGCGCAACGGCGACATCATCCTGGTCGGCGCCAGCAATACCATGCTGCTGTCGCGCGACAACGGCGCCAGCTTCGTCAGCGTCGCGAAGAAAGGGCCGCACGGCCTGGCGTCCGTGCTGGCGTTCGAGAGCGGAGAGCTGCTCAAGATCGGCGAGGGGGGGCTATCCCTGGTTCGCCTGGGCCAGGGCCATTAGTCGGCTAGCGGGGGGAGATTACGCATGAACGAACCCAACAAGGCATCGCAGGGCGGTCAGCCGGGCGGACTGCAGGCGCTGGTGGATCGCTGGAGCCACGGCCTGATCCGGCAGCGCCGCAAGTTCGCGCTCCTGTTCGCGCTCATCACCGTGCTGATGGCTGCCAGCGCCAGCCAGGTGCGACTGGATCCGGGATTCCTGAAGCTGATCCCGACCACGCACCCCTACATGCAGACCATGATCGAGTACATGGACGAGTTCTCCGGCGCCAACACCATCCTGGTGAATCTGCGCTGGAAGGGCAAAGGCGACATCTACAACGAAGAGTTCATGCTCGCGTTGCAGAACGCTACCGACGACGTGTTCTTCATCCCGGGCATCAATCGCACGCGCGTCAATTCGCTGTTCACGCCCAACACCTACTACATCGAGATCACCGAGGACGGCTTCGACGGTAAACCCGTCGTGCCGGCCGAGTTCTCGCGCACGCCGGAGCAGCTGGCACAGGTGCGCAGCAACGTCGAGAACTCCGGCCAGATCGGCCTGCTGGTCGCCAACGACCTCAAGGGCTCTCTGATCCGCGCCGACCTGCTCGAGTACGATCGCAGCAAGCCGCGTGGCGAGCAGAAGGTGGACTACTGGGAGGTGCAGAAAAAACTGGAGGAAATCCGCGCCAAGTACGAGAACGAGAACATCGAGGTCCACATCATCGGCTTCGCCAAGCTTCTGGGCGACGTGATCAATGGCCTGCTCGGCGTGTTCGCATTCTTTGCGCTGGCCTTCCTGGTTACCGTCGCCTTGCTGTACTGGTACACGCGCTCCTGGCGCATCACCGGCACGGCGCTGGTGGTGGCCATGCTGCCGGTGCTGTGGCTGATCGGCTGCCTGCCGCTGATCGGCTACGGCATCGACCCGATGTCGATCCTGGTGCCGTTCCTGATCTTTGCCATCGGCGTGTCACACGCGGTGCAGATGACCAGCGTCTGGCGCACCGAGGTGATGAGCGGCCTGGAGTCGGGCGAGGCTGCCAGCCGCGCCTTCTCGAGCCTGTTCATCCCGGGGACCACCGCACTGCTGACCGACGGCCTGGGTTTCGCCGTGATCATGCTGATCGACATCCCGATCGTGCACGAGCTGGGCATCACCGCCAGCCTGGGCATCCTGCTGATGATCATCACCAACAAGATGATCCTGCCGATCATCCTCAGCTACCTGACGCTGGAAGAATCCAGCAAGCGCCACTCCGAGAACGCGCTGTTCGACGAGGGTTCGCCGCTGCTCAGGATCGTGTCGGCCTGCGCCGAGAAGCGCGTGTCCTGGCTGGTGTTCGCCGGCACCCTCGTGCTGCTGGGCTTCGCCACTTGGCAGTCGCGCTTGCTGGTGGTCGGCGATTCCGGCACCGGCGTGCCCGAGCTGCACGAGGACTCGCGCTACAACATGGACAGCCGAGCCATCGCCAGCAGCTACAACATCGGCGTGGATCTGTTGACCGTCATCGTCGAGGCCAAGGACTTCCCCACCGACTCCTGCCTGCAGTACCCGGTGATCAACCTGATCGACCGCTTCGAGTTGTACATGCGCGGGGTGGAGGGCGTACAGTCGGTGACCAGCGTGGCTGGCATCGGCAAGCTGGTGATCGCCGCCTTCAACGAGGGTAACCCTCGCTGGCGGGCGTTGCCGCGCACCGAGGTCGGCCTGTCCACCGGTTCCAAGGCCTTCGACCCGAACCTAGGCTTCAATACCGAGGGCTGCCGCGCGATCCAGGTAATGATCTTCACCAAGGACCACGAGGGCGCGACCATCGCCCACATCGTCAAGGAGATCAAGAAGTTCATCGCCGAGAACCAGGTCGAAGGCGTGACCATGCGCCTGGCCAGCGGCAACGTGGGCGTGATGGCCGCGACCAACGAGGCGGTGGGCGCCGCAGAGCTGAAGATGCTGCTGTCGTTGTTCGCGGCGCTGGTGGTCTTCTGCCTGCTGTCGTTCCGTTCCTGGATCGCCACGCTGTGCGTGCTGGTGCCGCTGACGCTGGTCACGGTGATGTGCAACGGCCTGATGGCCTTTCTCGACATCGGCCTGAAGACTGCGACCCTGCCGGTGATCGCGCTGGGCGTCGGCGTGGGCGTGGACTACGGCCTGTACCTGTTCGAGCGCGTGCAGCACTACATGGCCGATCCCAAGGTGCAGTTCAAGGAAGCCTTCGTGAACAGCATGCGCGAGCGCGGCGCGGCCGCGGTGTTCACGGCCTTCACCATGTCCATTGGCGTGATGACCTGGACCATGTCGGCGCTCAAGTTCCAGGCCGACATGGGGCTGCTGCTGGCCTTCATGTTCCTGGTCAACGTGTTCGGCGCCATCTGCCTGTTGCCGGCGCTGGCCTGCTGGATCTACCGCCAGAAGGGCCGCGTCGCAACCGACATCTCGTAGCGAAACCCCGCCCCCCAGGGGCGGGGCCACCTTGCTCTTGCCCTGCCCCTCGATGGGGGAGGCTGGGGTGGGGGTGGGTGAAAATCCCTCTCACCCAAATGAGGCAGGCACCCCCCGTTCCGGGGCCGGTAAAGTCCTGAAATCCAGCGAAAGATTGGAGGAGCGACCATGACCGCAGCCCTGGCCCAGGAACGCCTGGTCTCCGTGGATTCCCACGTGCACTTCACCGACGAGTGGGTGAAGGCGCGCCTGCGCAAGGAGATGCACGCGGTCTGGGACGAGGCCAACAAGAAGGCCGAGGCCTATGCGGCCCAGGTGCTGCGCGGCGGGCAGAAGAACCTCTCGCTGGAAGACTTCGTGGACCCGGACGCGGCCAAGGACCCGGGCCATTTCGAGCCGCATGCCAAGCTCAAGGCCATGGACCGTGACGGCGTCTACGCCGAGGTCATCTTCCCCGAGCTGGCCGGCGCCAAGATCGTCAACCCCGCGCTGATGGGCGACGACTGGAAGGAAGTGTTCCAGGGCTACAACGACGCCATGGCCGACTTCGCCTCGGTCGATCCCGTGCGCCTGATGACCGCCTACCAGCTGCCGCTGTACGACATTGACTTCGCGGTGAAAGAGGTCTATCGCCTGGCCAAGGAAAAAAAGGCGCGCTGCGTGCAGCTGACGCCGTTCCCCTCCGACCTCGGCCTGCCGGATTTCTACCACGAGCGCTACGTGCCGCTGTGGAACGCGATCCAGGACACCGACCTGACGATCCTGAACCACCTCGACCTCAAGAAAGAGCTGTGGGACGTGTTCCGCCGCGACCCGACGCCGCAGAAGGGCATCTTCACCGGCCTGCCCTGGGCGCCGCTGGCGGAGACCATCTGCATGTGGATCCTGACCGGCACGCTGGAAAAGTTCCCCAGGCTGCGCGTGCTGTTCGTCGAGCCGGGCCTGGGCTGGCTGCCGTGGTTCTTCGAGTACCTGCTCGACCCGCGCATGCACCAGCACTACGAGTTCCCGGGCGTAAAGATGGCGCCGAGCGATTACTTCCGCCGCCAGTGCGGTGCGACCTTCATGTACGAACCCAAAGGCCTCAAGCAGTGCTACGACTACTTCGGCCCGGACTGCCTGTACTGGTCCACCGACTTCCCGCACCCGGCGACCTGCTGGCCGAACTCGCGCAAGCAGGTGGTGAGCCAGTTCGCGGAAGCCGGCATTCCGGAAGCCGATCGTGTGAAGATCACCTCCACGAATGCGTTGCGGACGTTCGGGTTGAGGTGACAGCGCGCCAAGCGCACTGTCATCCCCGCGAAAGCGGGGATCCACCCGGGCGAGCCCCACAGCGGGGGCGAGATCCGGGATCCAGCGACTTCGTTCAAACAGTAAGACACTGGTCCCCGGCCTTCGCCGGGGTGATGGATTCAGAGCCAATAGGTGCAACATGGCAGGCGTACTCGACGGTCTCAAGGTTCTCGATCTTTCCTGGGGCATTGCCGGCCCCATGGCCACGATGCTGCTGGCCGACAACGGCGCGCAGGTGACCAAGATCGAACCGCCGGGCGGCGACCCGTTCCGCAATCAGCTGGGCTACAAGGTCTGGCAGCGCGGCAAGAAAAGCGCGATCCTCGATCTCAAGAACGCCGAGGACAAGAAGGCCTTTATGGCGCTCGCGAGCCGCGCCGATATCCTGGTCGAATCCTACCGCCCCGGCGTGACCGAGAGACTGGGCATCGACTATAAGACCCTGTCCGCCGCCAATCCGCGGCTGATCTACTGCTCCATCACCGGCTACGGCCGCGACAACGAGCACTCGCAGCGGCCGGCTTACGATGCTCTCGTGCAGGCGCGCACCGGCCTCATGTTCGAACAGCGCGGCTGGCCCGAGGGTGCGCTGAACCACATCAGCGGCCTGCCGGATCCGTATCCCGACCTCGACATCCCCCAGGAGTGGGTGCAGGGCGCGCCGCGACCGGGACCGCTGTTCGTGGCCTCGCATTGGCCGAGCCTGGGTGCGTTCTTCAATGCGTCACTGGGCATTGCCGCGGCGCTGCGCGCGCGCGAGCTCACCGGCCGCGGCCAGTGGGTGGAAACCTCGCTGCTGCAGGGCGCGCTGGCCGGCGGCGCCGGCGTGTGGCAGCGCGCGGAGAAGCCGGACACGCCGGGCTTCGACACCTGGATTCTCAATTCCAAGTCGCCCAAGGGCCACTTCCAGGCCAAGGACGGCAAGTGGCTGCACAACTGGGTACCGAACCCGCGCTTCATCCTGCAAGCCGCTGCCGGCGACAAGATCAACGCGACGCCCGATCTCACCGTGCAGAACGATCCGGACCGCTTTGGCACCGGCCCCGAGGAAATCCTCGTCATGGCGCATTACCAGCCGCTGCTTGCGGAAGCCGTGGCCAAGTTTCCGGTCAAGGACTGGATCGAAGCCGCCGCTATCGCCGAGATGACCATGCAGCCGGTGCGCTCGATCGAGGAATCGCTGGCCGATCCGGCCTTCCTCGAGGACGGCTGCGTGACCGAGGTCGAGGATCCCGAGTTGGGTAGGATCCGCACCGTCGGTAATGCCTTCAACATGAGTCTGACCCAGGGCAGGCCGGGCCATGCGCCGGTCAAGCCGGGTGCGAACACGGCCGAGGTGAAGGCCGAGGCCGGGAAGATCATCGACGAGGCCAAGGCGGCCACCGCCGCTGCGAACACCGGCAAGTCGCTCAAGTCGCCGCTCGAAGGCATCGTCGTGCTCGACCTGGGCCTGGCCATCGCCGGCCCCTTCGGCACGCAGCTGCTGTCCGATCTCGGCGCCACGGTCATCAAGATCAATGGTCTGTTCGACCTCTTCTGGCACCGCGTGCACATCGCCTACATGGCCAACCGCGGCAAGAAGAGCATCACGCTGAACCTCAAGGACCCGCGTGCGATGAAGATCCTGCTGGATCTCGTCGCCAAGGCCGACGTCGTTCACCACAACATGCGCTACGACGCCGCCGAGCGCCTGAAGATCGACTACGAGTCGCTGAAGAAGCTCAACCCGAAGCTCATTTACTGCCACACGCGCGGCTTCGAGCGCGGCAAGCGCGCGGCGCTGCCGGGCAACGACCAGACCGGCGCCTGCCTGTCCGGCATCCAGTACGAGGACGGCGGCATGAGCCGGCCGGGCGCCAACGGCGAGGTCGGCCGACCGCTGTGGAGCTTCACCTCCTTCGGCGACACGGGCAACGGCTTCCTGTCGGCGATAGCGGTGTGCAATGCGATCTACCACCGCGACAAGACCGGCCAGGGCCAGTTCGTGGACACCTCGATCATCAACGCCGCGCTGCTCAACACCAGCTATGCGGTGGCGAAGCCCGACGGCAGCGGCTTCGACCGCCCGCGCATCGGCGGCGATCAGGTCGGCTACTCGGCCGGGCACCGTATCTACCCGACGCAAGACGAGTGGCTGTGCTTCGTGCTGGTCGAGCAGTCGCACTGGGATGAGCTGTTCGCGGTGCTCGGCCTGCCGGAGCTCGTGACCGACAAGCGCTTTGCCACGTTCGAGGCGCGCGCGCAGCACGACGCCGAGCTGGCGCGGCT
>DATLYR010000026.1 GCA_035574475.1 Nevskiales bacterium
CCCCGGGATCACGCCCAGCGAGCCGGGCGACTGGTAGCCGCCACTGCCACCGGTGGGGCAGTGCACTTCGAGCAGCACGCGTACGGACTCCGGCGTGCTGCGCGGATCGACGAAGGGATTCGGGCGGCCGAGCAGGTAATGGTCTACCCAGGCGTTGCGCTCGCTCACCACTTCGGCGTGCGAAGACTGCATCTCGTGGTTGCCGTTCAGCATCACCAGGCGTCGCGGCACGGCCGGGTCTAGCAGGTCGAACACATAAGCGCCGCCGCGCGGGCCGACCTGCTCATCCTGGTACGCGGTGACGATCTGCGTCGGCACGTTGATCTGCGGTGCGTAGTTGACCGTGGAGCGCGCCTGGAACCAGGGTGTGTCCTGGTCGATGACCCCGTGCACCAGCGGCTCCTCGATCACCGTGCGGCTGCTGGCGGCCTGGTTCTGCAGGCAGCGCGGATCCTTCTGCGCGTTGGCCTCGCCGGCGATGCCGGTGACCTTGCCGCCGCCGTAGTCGAACAGCGGCCGCACCGCGCCGGTCCACAGGAGGGGGAAGCCGTAGTTGGTCAGCCCGCCCGGGTACACCAGGTCGCGGTACAGGTCGCCGATCAGCCCCGAGAGCGTGATCACGCGCAGGCTGGGCGGGCGCGTGCTCGCCACCAGCGTGCCGGTGATGCCGGAATAGGAATGCCCGTAGAGGCCGACGTCGCCGTTCGACCAGGGCTGGCGCGCCAGCCACTCGATGGCCTCATGCCCATCCATGGCGCTGCGCAACGAGAACAGGTCGAACTCGCCGCTGGAGCAGCCGGTGCCGCGCAGGGAAATCTGCACGGTCACGTAGCGGTCCTCGAAGAATACCGAGCGCTGCGTGCGGCTGCTCTCCGCCAGGGGCAGTGCGAAGGGCAGGCCTGCGGCCTCGCCGACGCGGCCGGTCAGGGTAGGGCCGTCGGAGGAGCCGTTGTCGTAGCCGGCGATCTCGACGATGGTTGCGTACTTGCGACCTTCGACGTAGTTGTCCGGCATGCGCACGTGCATGGCGATCAGCGTGCCGTCGCTGACCTCCAGATAATGCGTCGGGCCCTCGAAGGGGCGTTCGCGGTCGCTGCGCGGCGGTTCCGCTGCGATCGGCGCGCTGCTGGCACCGCCACCGACCGACCGGCCGGCCGTGTCGCCACCGCCAGAGCCGCCGCAGGCCGACATGCCGATCGTGAAACCCAGCAGCGCCGGGCGCCAGAAACATGTTCGCATCAACACGCTCTCCACGGGCAGGGTGGGCCGATGATTCGGGCCCGCTGATCCGGGTGGCTATTAAAGGACGTACGGGCGGAATCATCTAGCGTCCAAAAAGCTGAAGGCGTAGTAATATCTAGTAGGGATGTAGTAAAAATTACGTAAGTGCCCAGCCTGCGGGAGCTAAGTGGCCGAACCAGAATGAAATTTCTGCAGCCCTTCATCAGCAACCTGTATCGCGCCGGGGCGGATATCCCGGCCGAGCAGTTCCAGGCCTGGGCCTATCAGGAGCTCAAGTCGCTGGTCCCCTTCGACGCCGCCATCTGGGGCAGCGGTACGGTCAAGCGCGGCAAGTTCCACAACGTCACGGTGCTCGGCCTGCCGAGCAACTTCGCCAGCGCGCTGGAGCAGACGCGGCACATCAACCCGCTCTACGACGCCATCCGCAACAACCTCGGCAAGACCATCGAGAACAGCGACGTCCTGCCGGATGAACAGTTCTACAAGTCCGAGATCTACCAGCGCTGCTTCAGCCAGTTCGGCGTGGAGCGCATCCTGACCAGCGCGCACGCCGACCTGCGCTCCGGCCTGTACACCCTGTTCAGCCTGTACCGCTTCGACCGCAAGCGCCGCTTCACCGAACAGGAAAAGCAGATCCACGAGATCGCCGGCTATCACATGCTGGAGGCGTATTCGCACGCCTTCTTCCTGCACCTGACCCGGCCCAAGACCACCGCCAGCAACCGACTCGCCGCGGTGGTGGACAGCGAGGGCGTGCCGCACGAGGTGCAGCCGGGTTTCCTGGACCTGCTGGAAAAGAAATTCCCCGGCGGCCTGAAGGGCCTGCAGCTGCCGTTCGAGCTGCGGCCCAACGAGGGCCGCTACCAGGTCAATGGCCTGTGCATCAAGGTGCGGCCGCTGGCCGACCTGTTCCTGGTCAGGATCTGGGAGGAGGGCCCGCTCGACACGCTGACCGAGCGCGAGCGCGAGGTCGTGTTCGGTGTCTGTCGCGGCCTGTCGCACAAGGAGATCGGCCGGATCATCGGTCTGGCGCCGACCACGGTTTCCAGCCACCTGTACCGTGCCTACAAGAAGCTCGGCGTCGAGAGCCGCAGCGCGCTCGCGCGTCTGGTCCACGCCCGGCGCCCCTCCTGAAGTCATCCGGCCACGGCCGGCATGCGTAAGTCCTCCTGGCGGCTCTACTGCATTTTTACGAATGACCCTCCGGCCGGCCCGCCGCTAGACTGGCAGGGTCGGACGCTGCGTCATGCTGCAGGGTGCGGGAACCATGAGCAATCGGATGGGGGTATGGCTGGCCGCCGCCAGCCTGGCAGCGCTGCTGTGTGCCTGTGGCGGCGATTCCGGCAGTGACGGTGGTGCCGGCAGCGGGAACGGCGGCGCAGGCGGTGGTGGCGGCTCCGGCGGCGGTGGTGGCGGCAACAGCGGCACCACGGTCAATGCCGACTTCCATACGCTCAGAACCCCGCCGCTGGCGGCCGGCCAGTTCGAGCTGCTGACGCTGTCCACGCTGCCCGATGCCGTGACCGGCGGCGACGTGCTGGTGGCGATCCGCGGCCTGGCATCCGGCGCGGCCTTCAGCGTCACGCGCAACGGCACCGACGTGACATCGGTCTTCGCCCGCCAGGATGACGGCGAGATCCGCGGCCTCGTGACCGGGCTGGTCGAGGGCGAGAACACGCTCGTGGCCAGCTCGGGCGGGCGCAGCGCCACGCTCGTGGTCAGGAATCACCCCGTCACCGGCCCCGTCATCTCGGGGCCGCACCAGACGCCGTTCGCCTGCCGCACGGAGGAAAACGGCCTTGGCACGCCGCTCGATGCCAATTGCTCCGCAGTGCCCAAATTCCAGTGGTTCTACCGCTCGAGCCGCGACCAGGCCTTCCACGAACTGGCCGATCCCTACGCGTCCTATCCGTCCGACGTGATGACCACGACCACCAGCGACCGGCGCGCGGTGCCGTTCGTGGTGCGGGTGGAGTCGCGCACCATCAACCGCGGCATCGCACGCCTGGCCGTGCTCGACGACCCGGCCGCGCGCGGTCCGGACGCGCCGTTCGCGCCCAACTGGAACCACCGCATCTTCTACGTCTATGGCGAGTCCTGCGGCGTCGGCTATCACCAGGGCCGCAGCACACCGGCCTTCGTGCTGGGCGATCTCGGTAACCTCCAGCAAGTGGGCGGCGACAACCTGCTGATCAACGTCGCCGGCGTCGGCGACCGCCTGAGCAAGGGCGACGTGGTGGTGCACAACACGCTGTCGGCGTTCGGCGTGCACTGCAATCCGTTCATCAGCATCGAGACCGCGATGATGATGAAGGAACACGTGATCGAGCAGTATGGCCCGGTCGCGCTCGTGGTCGGCACCAACGGCTCCGGCGCCGCCCTGCAGCAGTACAACGCCATCAACAACGCGCCAGGCCTGCTGTCCGCGGGTCTGCCAACAGCCAGCTTCGCCGATATCGTGAGCACCGCGATGACGGTTTCCGATTGCGGCCTCCTGCAGCACTACTATGCCAACAGCAGTCTGGACTGGGACGACCGCAAAAAGGCCGCCGTCAACGGCCACAATCTGCTGTCTGGCAATCAGCTCAATGCCATCTGTCAGAGCTGGACCGATGCCTTCTTCGACCGGCTCGACCCGACCACCGGCTGCGAGGTCCCGAGCGACCAGCGCTACCACCCCACCGAACGTCCCAACGGCGTGCGCTGCACGGTGCAGGACGCCAACGTCAACTGGCTGGGCCGCGATCCGCAGACCGGTTTCGCGCGCCGGCCGCTGGACAATGTCGGCATCCAGTACGGGCTGGCGGCGTTCAATGCCGGCACCATCAGCTTCGAGGAATTCCTCGACCTCAACCGCAACATCGGCGGCCTCGACATCGACGGCAACTTCGTGCCCGCGCGCCACGCCATGGATCCCGAGGTGGCGGCCCTGGTGTACCGAGTCGGCCAAGTGATCGGCCGCGGCGCGCTGGCGGAGACGCCGGTGATGGATCTGGCGCCCTATCTGGACCTGATTCCGGTGGCCAACATCCACGAGGCCATCCGGCCGTTTACCGTCCGCGCGCGCCTGCTCGCGCGCGGCGTGGGCACCAGCCAGAGCATCTGGCGCGGCGTCCTGACCCAGCCCGACGCCTATCCGGTGATGGAACAGTGGCTAGAGGCCTTGCAAGGCGCGCGCCCGGCGCATGGCGGCGACCACGTGCAGGCCGTGCTGGCCAGCAAGCCCGCCGCCGCGGCAGACCGCTGCGTGATCGGCACCGTCGGCGGGCGGCTGGAGCTGCCGGATCAGATCCTGGGGCCGCTGGGCGTGCAGGCCCCGCTGTTGCCGGGCCTGTCGCCGGTCGGGGCCAGCGTGCCGCTGCGCATCGAGGTGCCGGAGTCTTTCGATGCGCCGCAGAGCCTCGGACCCTGCGGCCTCTTGCTGCCGGTGACCGGCACGCCGCGCATGGTCGCCGGTATGCCGTTGTCGGACGACATCCTCAAATGCCAGCTCAAGCCGGTGGATCCGAACGACTACGTCGCGGCCCTGTCCGAGCCGCAGCTGGCGCAGCTCCGCGAAATCTTCCCGGACGGCGTCTGCGACTACAGCAAACCGGCGGCAGGTGACGTGCAGAAGAGCCTGATCTGGCCCTCGATCGGCGGCCGTACGCTACAGGCGCCGCATGAGCTGAAGTGGCGTGTCGCGCGCTCGCCCTGAGTGTTCCGTTCCAGACCCCCGTTATCCAAAGGTAAAGACCATGTCCGTTCGCAAGCCCGTCACCGCCACCTCGATCCTGCTGGCCCTGGGCCTTGTGGCCTGCGGCGGCAGCGGCGGCTCCCGCGACGATGACACCGCTGGCGGCAGCGGCAACGGTGGTCAGGGGCCGTCCACCGCCACGCGCTACGCGCTGGCCAACGGCTGCTTCGCGCTGCAGTCACGCGCGGCCAATGCCTATGCGGTGCGTGGCGGCGACGGCAGCTATGCAGCCACGGCGGCCGCCGCCTCGGGCGCGGAGCCGCTCTACCTCAAGCCCACGGCACTGGGCAAATACCTGCTGCACGCCACCGACGGCACGCTGCTGTCGGTGAGCGGCGCTGCCATCGGTAGCGCCGGCACGGCTTCCGAGGCCGGTAACTGGACCGTGGAGCGCGATGCCAGCGGCGTGTTCACGCTGGTGAACGAGTCCGCCGGCAAGGCGTTGGCGACCGATGCCGGCGGCAAGCTGGTGCTGGCCGACACGCCGGGGCCTTTCGGCTTCACGCCGGCGACCGGCTGCACCCCCTACCCGGAGATCAGTACCGACACGGTGGGCGAGACTTACAAGGGCCGCGGTCCGACCGAGCCGGTAGTCGGTTTCGCCGAGGTGCACACCCACATGGCCATGGGCCATGAGATGTCGGACGGCTCCCGCACCGTGGGGCCCTCGGCCGGCGGCGCGATGTACGGCCAGATGTTTCATCACTTCGGCGTGCCGCATGCGCTCAAGGACTGCGCGGAATGGCATGGCCCGAACGGCATCCGCGACCCGGAGGCGGCGGTGCTGGATATGACGCCGCTCAAGACTCACGACACCCAGGGCTGGCCGAGCTTCATCGACTGGCCGGCTTACAACTCCCAGCTGCACCAGGCGATGTACTACAAGTGGGTCGAGCGCGCCTGGAAGGCCGGCCTGCGTATCTTGGTGTCGGAAGGCACCAACATCGAGGCATTGTGCGAGGTTGCCCGCATCTACATGACCACGGTGCGACCGGAGGCGGCGGGTTACGAATGCCGTGACATGGAGCTGGGCATCAGCCAGGTCAAATACCTCTACGAACTGCAGGACTACGTGGACGCGCAGGAAGGCGGGCCGGGCAAGGGCTGGTTCCGCATCGTCAAGGACCCGTTCGAGGCGCGGCGCGTGATCAACGACGGCAAGCTCGCCGTGGTGCCGGGCCTGGAGTTTTCCAACGTGTTCCACTGCACGGTCACCTTCGACCCGCTGGGCAACGAAACGCGCGGCTGCACCGAGGCGGACATCGACCGCGAGATCGAAGAGATCTGGAAGCTGGGCGTGCGCGAGATCTTCCCGTATCACGACGTGAACAGCGCGCTGGGCGGCACCGGCATCTTCAACGGCGACGCCCTCAACCTGGTCGGTTTCTACGGTACACGCCGTTTCTGGGACACCTACGACTGCCCCGAGACCGGCGAGGGCGAGGCCTACTTCTACGACGCGGGCGCCTACATGACCACGGCGCTGCCCGGCACCGGTAACGACCCGCTCACGCAGGCGGTGATCGGGCTGCTGCAGGGGCCGGTGCCGATCTACCCCCCGGACCGTCGCCAGTGCAACGCGCGCGGCATGACCGATCTGGGTCGCTACGCGATACAGAAGCTGATGGAGAAGAAATTCATCATCGACATCGACCATGCCGAACTCTCCATCAAGCAGGACATGATCGACCTCGGCAAGGCGCAGACCCCGGACTACCCGTTCATCTCGGCGCACGGCGGCCACGGTGGTATCTCGCTGCAGCAGGCGCGCGACATCCTGGCGATGGGCGGGCTGATCTACCCGTTCAAGCCCAATGGCAAGGGCCACGTGGAGTTCATCAACAAGCTCAAGCCGATCTGGCCGGCCGGCAGGCCAATGGCCGTGGGCTATGGCATGGACGCCAACGGCATCGCCGACCGCGCGGGCCCGCGGGGCGCCGGCAGCAAGCCGGTGCAGTATCCCTTCACGCTGTTCCAGGGGCCGGATTGGCAGAGCCCGCTGTTCGCAGGCATCGCGCCGATCACCTTCAAGCTGCAGACGCATCCCGAAAGCGGCAAGACCTGGCACATCGACGAGGTCGGCACCGCGCATTACGGCATGGTCGCGGATTATGTCGAGGAGATCCGGCTGGAGGGCGGGCGTGAGGCGCTGGAAGCGCTGTACCGCTCCGCCGAGGCTTACCTGCAGATGTGGGAGAAGACGGTCTGCCGCGGCGCGGACAAGCCCGCGGCCTGCAACTAGAAAAACAGTCTCAAGAACCCCTCCCCATGACGGATAGGGGGAGAGGGGGCGATACCGAAAATCTAGGGAACAATTCCTCCGTCATTCCGGCGAAAGCCGGAATCCAGCGACTTTCAAGGCTCTGGACCCCGGCTTTCGCCGGGGTGACGAATTCAGAGCTTCCCTAGATCCCCGACTGGATCGGCTGCGCCAGGATCCACAGCCCCACCGTGGTGAAGACCATCATCAACGCCAGCATCGGCAGCTGGCTGAGCGTGGCCGCCCGCCGTGTCGGGAAGGTCCGCAGCGCTTCCAGATGTGCGATATAGACGCTGACGATGTGGCCGAACAGGATCAACCCCACCTGCGTGTGCCACACCGTGCCCATCTCCGGCAGGATCGGCGCGCGGAACAGCTGCGCGGTGCCGAACAGGTTCCAGCCCCAGCCGAAGGGATCCGACAGCAGGCTCAGGATCTTGACGCCCTGGGTCAGGATCAGCGTGTAGTAGTGCGTAACGTTGTAGACCAATGCGATGGGCAGCATCGAGAAGCCGAAGCGCAACGCCAGCTCGCGCAATGACAGGGGGCTGCGCGCGCTCCACTTCGCCAGCGCGATGAAGACGAGATACACGGCGAGATACAGGAACGGCGACAGCAGCAGCCAGGCCGTTTCCCAGGCGAGATAGACCGAGCGCAGGATCGGGTAAGCGCGGATCGGGTGGCTGCCGACCAGCGGCTGGATGACGCCGAAGGGGTCGGCCCAGAACAGCTTGAACCAAGGCACCGTCATGCGCAGGCCGTCGAAGGCAGTGGACGAGAGCATGAACAGCGCGAACAGCAGCAGACCGAAACTGTCCGCGCGCTGCTCCAGCAGGCCGGCGAAGGGCCAGCGCAGGCGCAGCCGGCCGGGCGCGTAGTCCAACGGCGCCATCAGCGCGAGCAGCCGGAAGAACACCGCGAAGAACTCGCAGTGGCGGAACCAGGCCGCCGCGCCCACCAGCCACACCCCGAGCAGGTTCAGTACGCTGTAGGCGGCCAGGATGACCGCGAGCGAGAACGGCCGTGTGTTGCCGAACAGCTCGATCCAGATGAACGCCATGTAGAGCGCGAGCGCCGGCCAGTAGCCGAGCGCGACCGGATACTGCACCCGCCCGCGCGTATACCCGCGCCAGACGCGCCCGATCGTTTCCGCGATCACGCGCCAGGGGTTGATGGCGGCGTACAGGTCGCCGATGACTGCGGTCAGATAGGCGAAGCCCAGCACGAACACGATCCAGAAGGCGGTCATGCTGAAATTGAGATAGGGATTGCGGTTGCCGAAGAAGCCGCTGGCCAGGCAGAGCAGCAACGCGAGCACACTCAGGCCCTTCAGCCCCGTGACCAGGTGGAGGCGGTGCAAGCCGCGCACCCAGGCGGCAGAGCGCAGGTCGCGCGCGGCGGGCTCGCGCCGTGCCGCATCGGCCGTGGCGAACCAGGCCACCAGGAGGAAGGACAGCAGCAGCGCCGCCGCCGCACCGTAGGCATAGAGCCAGAACGGCACCGGCAGGTTGTACATGCGACCGAAGGAGTGCGCGCCGGCGATGCCGGGCAGGGCTAGCGCGGAAAAGCCGAGGCACAACCCGGGCAGTCCCGAGAAGGGTTCATTCCCGCTTTTGCGGGAATGACAATCGGACTTGGTCAGAACCGCCTCGGCGATAGCGGGCCGGGCTCCGGCCAGGCGCCGTTGGTCACGCGCACGGCGTAAAAGCCGCTGTACACGTCGCTGTACCAGATCTCCTTGCGCTCCGGCGCGAAGGCCGGGCTCGCCATCGCGTAGTGGCTGGCCTCGAGATAGGGCGTCACGCGCGGATAGAGCGGTGGATTGAAGTAGGCGACCTCGCGCGGGTTGTGCGGGTCGCGGATGTCGAACACGCGCAGCCCCGAGATGATCATGCTGCAGGCGGCGATGTCGGGATTGGTGCGCGTCGGGACGTTGCAGTAATGCCCGGCATAGCCCTGGCCGAGGAACTGTGCGCCCGGATCGTCGGCGATCGCCTCGAAGTGCTCGGGCTGGTGCACGGCCAGGCGCAGGTTGGCAATCACTTTGGGACGGCGCTCGTCGCCGATGTCGATGATGCGCGCGGCGCCGACCTCGCCCAGACGCGCGAACTCGTCGATCTCCAGCAGGTAGGGATGGCCATTGCGCGTGAATGGGATCGCGTTCTGCGGGATGCTCATCGGGCTCCAGGCCAGCCGCGCGATCTCGCGCACCTGCGGGTTGGGCTTGCGCGCCTGGATCTCGGACACGTCCAGGATGATGAGGGCGCGGTCCGGGTTGGGGTCGGGCAGGGCCGGGCCGCCGAAGGCGCGCACGCCGCCGGACAGGCCGACGCCGGCGAGGTAGGCGCGGTTGCCATCGTCGCTGATGGACAGGCCGTGCGAGGCGTAAGGCAGCACGGTGAGCGGCCGCGGCAGCATCGGGTTGGAAATGTCCACCGCGGTGATGGTGGGCGTGCCGGGCGAGGCCGAATAGAAGGTGTTGCCGTCCGGCGCCATGCCGCTCTCGTGGCCGATGAAGCCCACCGGCAGCGAGGACTTGAGCACCGGCTGGCGGCAGTCCTGCGAAACGTCGTACACGTCCACCACGCCGGGATAGAGGGCGGCGTTGCCGGTGACGGCGGCGAGGATGCCGCGTTCCTGGTTGAGCACCAGCGACTCGTGCGGCGTGAGCATGGCCGGCGTCAGCAACCGCGCGGTGAGCACCGGATTGGCCGGGTCGGACATGTCGAGCACGTTCACGCCGGCTTCCCGGTCGAAGACATTGGTCGGGAAGGTCAGCGTGGTGTCGTAATAGGCGCACTCGCGGCCGGCGGTGTCCACGTAGCGTTCGACCTTGAAGCCGCCCACCGTGCCCAGGGCGTTGGGGACGATATACGCGCCCACCAGCTCGGTGTTGCAGGTATAGCCCTGCGCGGCGCGCCCGCTGTCATGCTCGGCGCGGCTGACGCGGCCCTGGATGCCTTCTTCCGGGCGCGAGCCGGGACCGCAGATCGCAGCCGGCGTGGCGGCAGGCGCGGCCGAGGCCGGCGCGTCATCCGATCCGGAGCCGCTCGAGCAGGCGACCAGCACGATCGCGAGCGCGGGGATGGGTGCAAGCCGCTTCATATCGCGTCCCGCTCAGGGCCGGCGCAGCGGGAACGAGTCATCCGGCCAGGCGCCGTTGGTCACACGCACCACGAAGAAGCCGTTGAAGCCGTCCGAGTACCAGATTTCCTTGCGCTCCGGCACGAAGGACGGGCTCGACATGGCCCAGTGGCTCTGCTCGAAGAAACCCACGCCGGTGCGCGGGATCAGCGGTGGGTTGAAGTAGGCCACCTCGCGCGGGTGGTGCGGGTCACGGATGTCGAACACGCGCAGGCCCGAGATGATCATGCTGCAGGCGACGATGGTGGGGTTCACGCGCGTCGGCAGGTTGCAGTAGTGCCCGGCATAGCCCTGGGTCGGGTTCTGCGCGCCGGGATCGTCGGCGATGATGGCGCGGTTCTCCGGCTGGTGCACCTCGAGCCGCAGGTTGGAGATGATCTTCGGGTTCTTCTCGTCGCCGATGTCGATGATGCGCCCGGCGCCCACGACCGGCCCGTTGGCCGAGACGATCACGCCGCCGCTGCCGGTCGAGTACTCGTCGATCTCCAGCACATAGGGATGGCCGTTGCGGGTGAAGGGAATCGCGTTCTGCGGGATGGTGACGTTGGGCCAGGTCAGGCGGCTGACCTCGCGCACCTGCGGATTGGGCTTGCGCGCCTGCACCTCCGAGACGTCGAGGATGACGAGCCCGCTGGCTGGGTCGCCGGTGAAGGCCAGGTAGGCGCGGTTGCCGTCGTCGCTGATCGACAGTCCGTGCGAGTTGTAGTCGGTGACCAGCAGCGGCCGCGGCAGTATCGGGTTGGAGATGTCCACCGCGGTCAGCGTGGGCGTGCCCGGCGAGGACGAGTAGAAGGTCATGCCGTCCGGCGCCATGCCGCTTTCGTGGCCCAGCACGCCCACCGGCGCCGAGGATTTCAGCACGGGATTGCGGCAGTCCTGCGACACGTCGTACACGTCCACCACGCCGGGATAGAAAGCGGGGTTGCCGAGCACGGCGGCCAGGATGCCGCGCTCCTTGCTGAGCACCAGCGACTCGTGCGGCGACAGCATCGCGGGCGTCAGCAGGCGCGCGGTCAGCACCGGGTGGGTGGGGTCGGACATGTCCAGCACGTTCACGCCGGCCTCGACGCCGAAGAGGTTGGTCGGGAACAGCAGCGTGGTGTCGTAATAGGCGCAGTCGCGCCCGGCGGCGTCGGTGTAGCGTTCCACCTTGAAGCCGCCGACCGTGCCGACCGAATTGGGCGTGACGTAGGAACCGACCAGCTCGGTGTTGCAGGTATAGCCCTGGGCGGCGCGGCCGCTGTCGTGCTCGGCGCGGCTGACGCGGCCCTGCATGCCGATTTCCGGCCGCGAGCCCGGGCCACAGACCGCGCGCGGCGTGGCGTCGGGCGCGGCCACGATATCGTCATCCGAGCCGCCGCCCGAGCAGGCACTCAGGCCCAGCAGCATCGCCAGCAACGCCATCAAAGCTGTGCGCATCGTCAGGGCTCCCCTCCGGTCCATGGCCGGATATTCATGTATTCAAGCATACGCCGCGGGCAGCGTCCCGGTTGCAGGGGCGTTCAGCGCGGCTGCACTTCCAGCACGCCGAGCTCACGGTGGACATGGTGCAGTTCGAAATCGAAGCGGCCCGCATGCTCGGCCTGCAGCGTCAACTCGGCGGTCTGACCGGGCTGCAGCCTGAGCAGGCTGTCGTAACCGTGCAGGTGCAGCTCGTCCGCCGCGTCCGCGGTGACGCGTAGCGTCAGCGTTTCACCCTGGCGCAACTGAATGACGGCGGGGCCGGACACAAGCCGGCCGCCCTGCAGCTGCCATTCGAAGACCTTCGGGCTGACCGCGGGCCGGGCGGTTTCGGCCGCCGGCGCGGTGCCCGCCGGGGCAGGGGCTTCCGGTGCCGGCCGCAGCAGCAGGAACAGCCCCGCCAGAACGGCGGCGCCGAGCGCAACGAACAGCAGCAGGCGCAGGTTCATGCGTGCTCAGCTGGGCCTGCAGTCCTGCGGGCAGCTCTGCACCGTTTCCGCACAGGGGCAGCCGGAGCCCAGGCAGACCACCTCCTGGCATTGGCCGTCGCCGCACTGGTCCTGGCAGATGGACGGCGGCTCGGGGAGGGTCTGGACGAAGCGCGTGCCATCCGGCAGGACGCACTGGCCCGGGTAGGTCTTGAGCTGGGGATGGCCGGCGGCCACGCACTCGTCGTAGCTGGTGATCTCGGGCTTGCGGCAGGCGGACAGGCCGGCCGAAACGCAAACCAGGGCGAGTGACAGCAATAAGGCAGTGCGCATGCGGCTCTCCGATGAAGGCTCATTGTCGGCCCAGCCGCGGGTCGCGGGCAAGCCGGAAAGGTTGCCCCGAAGCCGCCCGATGGTGGAAAATTACGCGCCTTCTCGCCACCGGATTCCACATGTCCGCCTCGCCCAAGCCCTCACGCCGTGAGCTGGCCAACGCCATCCGCGCCCTCAGCATGGACGCGGTGCAGAAGGCCAATTCCGGCCATCCGGGGATGCCGATGGGCATGGCGGACATCGCCGAGGTGCTGTGGAACGACTTCCTCAAGCACAACCCTGGCAACCCGCGCTGGCCCAACCGTGACCGTTTCGTGCTTTCCAACGGCCATGGCTCGATGCTGCTGTACTCGCTGCTGCACCTCTCCGGCTACGATCTGCCGATCGAGGAACTCAAGAACTTCCGCCAGCTGCATTCGAAGACGCCCGGCCATCCCGAGTACGGCCTCACCCCCGGCGTGGAAACCACCACCGGGCCGCTGGGGCAGGGTCTGGCCAACGCCGTCGGCATGGCGCTGGCCGAGCGCCTGCTGGCCGCGCAGTTCAACCGCCCCGGCCACGAGATCGTCGATCACTATACCTATGTCTTCCTCGGCGACGGCTGCCTGATGGAGGGCATCTCCCACGAGGCCTGCTCGCTGGCCGGCACCTGGGGGCTGGGCAAACTCATTGCCTTCTACGACGACAACAGCATCTCCATCGACGGCAAGGTGGACGGCTGGTTCCGCGACGACACGCCCAAACGCTTCGTGGCCTACGGCTGGCAGGTGATCCGGAATGTCGACGGCCACGATGCGGAAGCCGTGCGCCGCGCGATTCGCAAGGCGCGCAAATCCGACAAGCCGACGCTGATCTGCTGCAAGACCGTCATCGGCTATGGCGCGCCGACGCTGGCCGGCACCGCCAAGACCCACGGCGCCCCGCTGGGCGAGGCCGAAATCGCCGGCGCGCGCGAGAAACTGGGCTGGACCTCGGGCCCGTTCGAGGTACCGGGCGCGATTCGCGCCGGCTGGGATGCGCGTGCGGCCGGGCGCAAGGCCGAGGCGAAGTGGCGCAAGGCCTTCGCCGCCTATCGTGAGGCCCATCCGGAGCTGGCGGCCGAGTTCGAGCGGCGCATGAAGGGCGAGCTGCCGGCCGGCTGGCGCGACACGATCCAGAAGTTCGTCCAGGACACCCAGGCCCAGGGCGCCGACATCGCCACGCGCAAGGCGTCCAACAATACGCTCAACGTCATCGGCCCGGCGCTGCCGGAGCTGGTCGGCGGCTCGGCCGACCTGGCCGAGTCCAATCTCACGCACTGGAAAGGCGCCAAGAACCTGGCGCCGGGCGACCTGTCGGGCCAGCACATCTTCTATGGCGTGCGCGAGTTCGGCATGTGCGCCATTGCCAACGGCCTGCGCCTGCACGGCGGGCTGATTCCCTACGTCGGCACCTTCCTGGTGTTCTCCGACTACGCGCGCAACGCCATCCGCCTGGCGGCGCTGATGGGTGTGCAGAGCATCTACGTCTTCACCCACGATTCCATCGGCCTGGGCGAGGACGGCCCCACCCACCAGCCGGTCGAGCAGCTCGCCAGCCTGCGCCTGATCCCGAACCTGCAGGTCTGGCGCCCGGCCGACGATGTCGAGACGGCGGTCGCCTGGCAGGCGGCGGTCGAGCGACATGGCGGGCCGACGCTGCTGGCGCTCACGCGCCAGAACGTCCCGCACCAGGCGCGCAATGCCGAGCAGCTGGCCAACATCCGCCGCGGCGGCTATGTGCTGTGGGAGCCGCCGGGCGCGGTCGAGGCCCTGATCCTCGCCACCGGCTCCGAGGCCGGCCTTGCGGTCGCCGCGGCGAAGTCGCTGGCCGCGCAGGGCGTGCGCGCCCGCGTCGTGTCGCTGCCCTGCGTCGAGCTGTTCCTGCAGCAGGACGCCACCTACCGCGAGCAGGTCATGCCGGCGGCGGTGACGGCGCGCGTGGCGGTCGAGGCCGGCGTGCCGGACGGCTGGTACCGGCTGGTCGGCGACCGCGGCCGGGTGATCGGGCTGTCGCGCTTCGGCGAATCGGCCCCCGGCGGCAAGCTGATGGCGCATTTCGGCTTCACCGCCGACAGGGTCGCGGCGGCGGTGAAAGAGGTTCTGGGTGTTACCGGCGGCGAGCAGAAACTCGCGAACGCCAACTGAGTGGGTTCAACCCGAGGAAGAGGCAATGACGATCAAGCTTGGCATCAATGGCTTCGGCCGCATCGGCCGCAACGTGCTGCGCGCGGCGGTGCAGAACTTCGACGACATCGAGATCGTCGGCATCAACGATCTGCTGGAGCCGCAGTACCTGGCCTACATGCTGCAGTACGACTCGGTGCACGGCCGCTTCAAGGGCGAGCTGGCGGTCGAGGGCAGCACCCTGATCGTCAACGGCAGGCGCATCCGTCTGAGCCAGGAAAAGGACCCGGCCAACCTCAAGTGGGGCGAGGTCGGCGCGGATGTGGTGATCGAGTCCACCGGCCTGTTCCTGGACAAGGCTACCGCGCAGAAGCACCTCGATGCGGGCGCGAAGAAGGTCATCCTGTCGGCGCCGTCCAAGGACGACACGCCGATGTTCGTGTTCGGTGTCAACGATAAGACCTACGCCGGCCAGTCCATCATCTCCAACGCTTCCTGCACGACCAACTGCCTGGCGCCGCTGGCCAAGGTG
>DATLYR010000027.1 GCA_035574475.1 Nevskiales bacterium
GAGCTCAACCGCCAGAACTTCCCCGGTGTCAGCATCGTCGCCACGCTCACCCGCCACTACCCCCTGGGCGAGACCGCCGCCCATCTGGTGGGTTATGTCGGCGGCATCACGGAAAAGGAGCTGGAAAAGCTGGACCCGCGCCGCTACCGCGGCATGAATTACATCGGCAAGACCGGCGTCGAACGCAGCTACGAACCGGTGCTGCACGGACATCCCGGCTACAAAGTGACCGAGGCCAACGCCGCCGGGCGGCTGCTGCGTCAAATCGAATACCAGCCACCCAAGGATGGTCAGAACCTCTACCTGACGGTGGACGCGCGCGTGCAGCAGGCGGCGCGCGCGGCGCTGGCCGGCAAGGAAGGCGCGATCGTCGCCATCGACCCCAAGACCGGCGGTGTGCTGGCGCTGGTCAGCGAACCCAGCTTCGATCCCAGCCTGTTCGTCGAAGGTATCGACCACGAGAGCTACCGCCGCCTGACCACCGACCCGCACCGGCCGATGCTCAACCGCGCACTCCAAGGCACTTTCCCGCCCGGCTCGACGGTCAAACCCTTCATGGCGCTGGCCGGGCTCGAGTACGGCGAGATCCGCGCGCATGACCACATCGCCTGCCGCGGCGGCTACTCGCTGCCCGGCAGCGGCCGCGTGTTTCGGGACTGGAAACGCGGCGGCCATGGCTCGGTGGACATGCGCTATTCAATCGTGCAGTCCTGCGATGTCTATTACTACATCCTCGGCAACGCCCTGAAGGTGGACCGCATCCACGATTTCCTCACGCGTTTCAGCCTGGGCGTGAAGACCGGCATCGACCTGCCGGGCGAGAAGCCGGGCTTGGTACCGTCGTCGGAATGGAAGAAAAAGAACTTCAGGGAGAAGTGGTACGCGGGCGAGACCCTGAGTGTGGCCATCGGCCAGGGCTACATGAACGTCACGCCACTGCAGCTGGCCTACGCCACCGCCGAGATCGCCAACCGCGGCATGACGCCGCGGCCGCATGTGCTGCTGGAGACGCGCGACCCGATCAGCGGCCAGCGCACACCGTACCCACTGCAGCTCAAGAATCCGATCCGGCTGCGCGACCCGCAGTACTGGGATGACGTGATCCAGGGCATGGTGGACGTGGTGCATTCGTCCAGCGGCACGGCGCAGCGCATCGCGCGCGACGTGCAGTATCGTATCGCCGGCAAGACCGGCACCGCCCAGGTCGTCGGCATGAGCCAGTCGCAGTACGTCAAGAGCGAGGATCTTAAGAAGGAGCACCGCGACCACGCCTGGTTCGTGGCCTTCGCCCCGGTCGAGGCCCCGCAGATCGCCATGACCGTGCTGGTGGAACATGGCGGCCACGGCGGCTCGGACGCCGCGCCGCTGGCGCGCCAGGTCATGGACGCCTACCTGCTGCAGCCGGCCGCACCAGCCGACAACTCCAAGGCCGCACATGAAGAAGCCGCCGCACAAACGCACTGACCCGGAGGGCGTCAGCCTCACCGAAGTGCTGGCCCGCTGGCACATCGACCTGCCGCTGCTGTCGTTGCTGCTGGCCGTCAGCGGCATCGGCCTGTTCACCCTGTACAGCGCCTCTGGGCACGAGATCGGCGTCGTGCTGGGGCAGTGCATCCGCCTGCTGATCGGCATCACCGCCATGGCCGTGGTTGCCCAGATCCCACCCGAGTGGTACCGGATAGCGGCGCCTTTCTTCTATGTCATCGGCAGCGTACTGCTGGTGCTGGTCCTGCTGCTGGGCGATACCGCCAAGGGCGCGCAGCGCTGGCTGGACCTTGGTGTACTGCGTTTCCAGCCGTCGGAGATCATGAAACTGGC
The DNA here is from genome assembly GCA_035574475.1 of Nevskiales bacterium. Lineage (NCBI taxonomy): Bacteria > Pseudomonadati > Pseudomonadota > Gammaproteobacteria > Nevskiales > Nevskiales bacterium. The sequence continues at coordinate 1,819 of DATLYR010000027.1, forward strand.
CGTGCCGATGACGATCGCCGCCTACCTGCATCTGCGGCCGTTGCCGCCGCGCTGGATGGACATCGCGCTGGTGGGCCTGCTGATCCTGGTGCCGGTCGGGCTGGTCGCCGACCAGCCCGACCTGGGCACGGCGCTGCTGATCGCGGCTGCGGGCGGCTTCGTGCTGTTCGTGGCCGGCTTGCGCTGGCGTTTCATCATCCTGCTGGGGCTGACGCTGCTGGCGCTGGCCCCTCTGCTGTGGGCCAATCTCCATGACTACCAGCAGCAGCGCGTGCTGACCTTCCTCGACCCGGAGCGCGATCCCTCCGGCGCCGGTTACCACATTACCCAGTCCAAGATCGCCATCGGCTCGGGCGGACTGTTGGGCAAGGGCTGGATGAACTCCAGCCAGGCCAAGCTGGATTTCCTGCCGGAAAGCCATACCGACTTCATCTTCGCGGTCTATGCCGAGGAGATGGGACTGCTCGGGGTACTGCTGCTGCTGGCGCTGTACTGCGGCATCGTGCTGCGCGGCCTGTATATCGCACTACGCGGCCAGGACATGTTCCAGCGCCTGGTCGCCGGGGGCTTAAGCTTCACCTTCTTCCTGTACGTTTTCATCAACATGGGGATGGTCGCAGGCATCCTGCCCGTGGTCGGCGTGCCCCTGCCCATGGTGAGCTTCGGCGGGACCTCGCTGGTGATCATGCTCGCGAGTTTTGGCATTCTGATGTCCATCCATACGCACCGAAAGCTGATATCGTCCTAGTCAGGTTGCCATCAGGAATGCCCATGCGAGTCTTCATCGCCCTGTTTCTGTCCGTGCTGGCGCTCGACAGCGGCGCCGCACGCGCCAGCTATGCCGACCACGACCATGCAGCCGACTTCATTCAACACATGGTCAGCCGGCACGGGTTCGCCGTCGAGGAGGTGCGCCGGATCCTGAACGAGGCCGAGCCGCAGGAGCGGGTGCTCGAGGCCATGAAGCGGCCCGCCGAAAAGGCGCTGCCGTGGTACAAATACCGCCGCATCTTCATCACCAACGACCGTATCGACCGTGGTGCCGAGTTTCTCCAGCAGCACCAGGCCATTCTGCAGGCGGCAGAACAGAAGTACGGCGTGCCGGCAGAGATCATCGTCGCGATCATCGGGGTCGAGACCTGGTATGGGCGCAACATCGGCAGTTTCCGCGTACTCGACGCGCTGGCGACCCTGGCCTTCGACTATCCCCGCCGGGCCGACTTCTTCCGCTCCGAGCTGGAGCAATACCTGCTGATGTGCCGCGAGGAAAAGGTGGACCCGACCGGTCCGCTGGGCTCCTATGCCGGGGCCATGGGACTGCCGCAGTTCATGCCCAGCAGCTTCCGGCACTACGCGGTGGACTTCAACGGCAACGGCCGGCGTGATCTGTGGAACGAGCCGGCGGACGTGATCGGCAGCGTGGCCAACTATCTTGCCAGCCGCGGCTGGCGGCGCGGCGAGCCGGTGGCGGCACAGGTGCGCGGGGATACCGATGCCGCCGAGGACTTCGAGTTCAGCAGACTGGAGCCGCTCAACCGCTTCGGCGAGATCGCCAGTGCCGGCGTGCGCACGGACATCAAGGCCGCGCCCGACGCACCGGCCGGTATACTCGAGCTGGAGGGTGACGACGATGACGAATACTGGGTCGCGCTGAAGAATTTCTTCGTCATCACCACTTACAATCGCAGCCCCCTGTACGCCATGGCCGTGTTCCAGCTCGGCCAGGCGGTCAAGGCCAAGCTCATTGCGGGATGAGGCACACGCGAGGCACAGCAACCATGCATCGGCCCGCCGCATTGGCCATTGTGCTCGCCGCCGCGGCGCTCTCGGCTTGCGGTAGCACGGGGGGCGTGCGGAAGGACGAGCCCTACCGGCGCGCGCCAGTGGCGCCCGGCGACGACGCACCGCGCAGCAAATACGGCAACCCGGAATCCTACGAGGTCGACGGCAAGACTTATCGCGTGCTGGACACGGCACGTGGCTATCGTGAGCGCGGTCTGGCGTCCTGGTATGGCGAGGACTTCCACGGCAAGCGCACCTCCAGCGGCGAGCCCTACAACATGCACGCCATGACGGCGGCACACCGCACGCTGCCGCTGCCCAGCTACGTGCGCGTGACCAACCTGCAGAACCGCCGCGAAGTGATCGTGCGCGTGAACGATCGCGGCCCTTTCCATGACGACCGCATCATCGACCTGTCCTTCGCCGCAGCCACCGAACTGGGCATCGTGCGCGACGGCACTGCCGAGGTCGAAGTCACGGCGGTGGATCCGGTACTGGCCGCGGCCAGCATGGACAACGCTGCGCCACCACCCCGTCCGGCACCTGCCGTTACTGCACCCGCTCCGCCACTCGCAACGTCACCGTCCGTGGCTGGCGAAGGCGACGCGCTGGCACCGGACGAAATCCCCGTGGTTGCGCAGCGGCGAGTCGAAATCGCACCTGCGCCGGTGGTCGAGCCACTGTCTGACGAAACGATGGCCGCAGCCGCCGGCCCGCCTCTGCCGGTCACAGCGCCTCTGCCCGCCGGCGACTACCTGCAGGCCGGCGCCTTCTCCGAGGCGCGGCATGCGGACGCACTGGTCGAGCGCCTGCGCCGCGCCGGCTTCGCCAACGCCACCGCCTACCCGCTGCACGGTCTGCTCAAGGTGCGCCTGGGCCCCTATGCCGACCTGCCGGCACTCGAGCGGGACCGCGAGCGCCTGCAGGCCATGGGCATCCGCGCGCTCCGCGTGGAAAAAGAATAGTCAGCCCCGGGGGGCCGGGGCTAGAATGACGCCGCCCGGGTTCGCGCCTGAGAAACGCCGCACCGGGCGCGCACGACGTATCCGCACGACTTGAGCGAGTGTTTCCGATGCCCAGCCCATTCCGCCTGTTGCTGTCCTGCTGTCTGATGCTGTCCGCGGGTTTCGCCTCTGCCAGCAGCATCCCGCTGCCCGAGCCGCCGCACTTCAAGGGGCGCAGTTTCGTACTGATGGATTTCCACAGCGGCCAGCTGCTGGCGGGTCAGGCACCGGAGGCGCGCGTCGAGCCGGCCAGCATCACCAAACTGATGACCGCCTACATCGTGTTCAGCGAGCTGAAGAGCGGCAACCTCAAACTGAACGATACCGCGACCATCAGCGAGAAGGCCTGGCGTACCGGCGGCTCACGCATGTTCGTCAATGTCGGCAGCCAGGTGCGCATCGAGGACCTGCTGCGCGGCATGATCGTGCAATCCGGCAACGACGCGACCGTCGCGCTGGCAGAAGCCGTGGCCGGCAGCGAGGACACCTTCGCCG
>DATLYR010000028.1 GCA_035574475.1 Nevskiales bacterium
CCGCATGCTGGCGCTGGCGCAGCGGCTGCGCGCGCGGCGCGAGGACTGTGCCGCGCTGATGACGGCGGAGATGGGCAAGCCGATCGCGGCGGCGCGCGCCGAGATCGACAAATGCGCCTGGGTCTGCGAGTACTACGCCGCGCATGCGCAGCAGATGCTGGCGCCCGAGCCGGTCGCGACGGAAGCCGAGCGCAGCTTCGTGGCTTTCAACCCGCTGGGCGTGATCCTGGCGGTGATGCCGTGGAATTTTCCCTTCTGGCAGGTGTTCCGTTTCGCCGCGCCGGCCTTGATGGCGGGCAATGCCGCCTTGCTCAAGCACGCCTCCAACGTCACCGGCTGCGCGCTGCTGATCGAGGAACTGGTGCGCGAGGCCGGTTTCCCCGAGCACCTGTTCCGCACGCTCCTGATCGGCAGCCGCCAGGTCGAGGCGGTGATCGCGCATTCGCGCGTGATGGCCGTGACCCTGACCGGCAGCGAGGCGGCCGGGCGCGCGGTGGCGCGCGCCGCCGGCGAATGCCTCAAGAAGACCGTCCTCGAGCTGGGTGGCAGCGACGCCTACATCGTGCTCGAGGATGCCGACCTGGAAGTGGCGGTCAATGCCTGCGTCGCCGCGCGCCTGGTCAACACCGGCCAGAGCTGCATCGCCGCCAAGCGCTTCATCGTGGTGGCGCCGGTGCTGGAGGAATTCGAGCGCCGGGTGGTGGCGAAGATGCAGGCCGCGGTCATGGGCGACCCGCGCGACGAGAAGACCCAGCTCGGCCCGCTGGCACGCGTCGACCTGCGCGAGCAGCTGCACGAGCAGGTGCAACTGAGCCTGGGGCGGGGAGCACGGCTGCTGCTGGGCGGCGAGATCCCGGACGGGCCCGGCGCGTTCTACCCGGCCACGGTACTCACCGACGTGCAGCCCGGCATGCCGGCGCATGACGAGGAGCTGTTCGGGCCGGTGGCGGCGATCATCCCGGTGCACGATCAGGCCGAGGCGCTGCGCGTGGCCAACGACTCGGACTTCGGCCTCGGCGCTGCGGTGTTCACCCGCGACCTGGCGCGCGGCGAGCAGCTGGCGGCCGAGGCGATCGAGGCCGGCTTCGTCGCGGTCAACGACTTCGTGCGCTCTGACCCGCGCCTGCCCTTCGGCGGCATCAAGCTCAGCGGCTATGGCCGCGAGCTGTCGCACTTCGGCATCCGCGAATTCGTCAACATCAAGAGCGTGTACGTAAAGTAATGGCACGGAAAAACAGGGGACACTGGCTCGCTGCGCTGGTTCTGCTGGCGGTGGGTGCGGCCGGCGGCGCATGGCTGGCGCGCCACGCCCTGCCGGCGCTCGGGCTGGACGAGCGGCCGCCGGCCCGCGCAACGGACGGCGACATCCGCACGGTGGATTTCCGCAACTTCACCTACGCCGTGTACTGCGTGAGCGAGGACGGCCGGCCGATCGAGATCACGGTACGCGACGGCGAGTTCCGGCGCGAGTCGGAGCACGATCCGCTGCTGTTGAACGTGCTGTCGGTCAGCTATGGCGACCTGACCGGCGACGGTGCGCCGGAGGCGGCCGTGGCCACCGGCTGCAACACCGGCGGCACCGGCCAGTTCACCGAGGGGCTGGTGTACACGATGCGCGGCGGCCAGCCGGTGCTGATCGGGCGCGTCGAGGGCGGCGACCGCGCCTTCGGCGGCATCGCCAGCCTGGCGATCGAGCGCGGCCGGCTGGTGGTCGAACGCTATGCCACCGACGAGGACGGCCCGGCCTGCTGCCCGCGCTATATCGACACCACGCGCCTGCGCTGGGAGGGCGCGGAGCTGGTGCCGGAGGGCGGCGCCGTGCGCCGCCCGGCGCCCAATGAATGAACCATGCCCGATGCGGAGGGACGTATGAAAAAAGTCACGCTTGTCCTGGTGCTCCTGCTGGCTCTGCTGCTGGCTTACCTGTTCTTCTGGCCGGTGCCGATCGAGCCGGTCGCCTGGCAGGCACCGCCGGCGCCGAAGCTGGAAGGCCCGTACGCGGTCAATGACTACCTGGCCGGCGTCGAGCGCATCGGCGAGGGCGCCGGCATCGGCCCCGAGGACGTGGATGTGGACAGCGAGGGCCGCATCTACGGTGCCTATGCCGACGGCAAGATCCGGCGCTTCGACGCGCAGGGCAAGCCGCTGGATGACTTCGCCGACACCGGCGGCCGGCCGCTGGGGCTGGACTTCGCCGCCAACGGCATGCTGCTGGTCGCGGACGCGAAGAAGGGGCTGCTGGCGATCCGTCCCGACGGCGGCCTGCGCGTGCTGTCCACCGAGGCCAATGGTGTGCCGTACAAGTTCACCGACGACGTGGATGTCGGGCCGGACGGCATGATTTACTTCAGCGACGCCTCGGACAAGTTCGGTTACGGCGAGCACATGGCCGACATCCTGGAGCACGGCGGCCGCGGCCGCCTGCTCCGCTACGACCCGCTCGCCGACCAGACCACGGTGCTGCTGGACGGGTTGAACTTCGCCAACGGCGTGGCGGTGAGCCGCGGCGGCGACTTCGTGCTGGTCAATGAAACGGGCAGCTACCGCATCCTGCGCTACTGGCTGAAGGGGCCGAAGGCCGGCCAGCATGACGTGTTCTTCGACAACCTGCCCGGCATCCCGGACGGGGTGTCCTGCAGCGACGCGGGCGTGTTCTGGGTGGCGCTGTACTCGCCGCGCTCGAAGGATCTCGACCGCATGAGCGACAAGCCCTGGATGCGCAAGCTGGCCATGCGCCTGCCCGAGGCGCTGCAGCCCAAGCCAGCCCGGCACGCCTTCGTGCTGGGGCTGGACGAGAACGGCAAGGTCATCCACAACCTGCAGGACGCAGGCAAGAATGCCTACGCCCCGATCACCAGCGTGGAGCAGGAAGGTGACTGGCTCTACCTGGGCAGCCTGACGCAGCCCAGCATCGGCAGAATCAAGGCGCCCTCACCCTGAGCGGGTGAAGGCGAAACCGCCCGGGCTCGCGCCCGGGCGGGCTTCAATCCCGGTGTCTTACCAGGACGCGCGACGCGGGCCGCGGCCGCGGTCACCGCCGCCACCGCCCTGCTTCGGCTGGGCCTCGTTCACGCGCAGGCCACGGCCACCCATCTGGTGCCCGTTCAGGCGCTCGATGGCCTTGGAGGCATCCGCCCCCTCCATCTCCACGAAACCGAAACCGCGCGGGCGGCCGGTCTCACGGTCGGAGATCAGCTTCACCGAGTGCACGGTGCCGTGCTGCGAAAACAGGCTGCGCACCTCTTCCTCGGTGGCGGAAAACGGCAGATTGCCAACATAAATCGTCTTCATCGCGAAAGGCTCCTCAACGAGTCGTCAAAGACTCAACATGGACGGTAAGCGCGCGTCCCGGAAAACCGGGGTGGGCACGGCCGGGACGGCACGCAGACACAGGTCGACCCCCTGCGGACGCAACGGCCACAGCTGCAGGCAGGCGCACAGGTTCAGACGGGGCGGTAAGCCGGGTATGAAAGCGAGTGAGCAGGCCAAAAGCCTGGCGGAAGTCGGCGGGGAGCAGAAGGGAAGGGTCCTGAGTCGAGTCGTATTATCCCAAAGGCCAGCCGAGCTTACTCCAATCCTCGGCGGCTGTATATGGGGCAGCCCCGGGCTCAGCCGGCCGGCCCGGCGTCCGGCTTGGGCGGGATGGAATAGGTGCCGGTGACATGTGCCACCAGCGTATCGTCGGCGGCGGAGCGGATCTCGACCTCCATCACGGCCAGGCGCTTGCCGAGCTTGAGCAGGCGCCCCTGCGCCACCAGGTCGGCGGGCGGCGGCTTGGACAGGAAGTTGAGCGTCATGTTGGTGGTCACCGCCAGCAGCTCGGGCCCGAGAGCGGCCATGATCTGCGCGTACATGGCGGTGTCGGCCAGCATCATCATGACCGGGCCGGAGATGCTGCCGCCGGCGCGCAGCTGCTTCTCGTTGTACGGCAGGCGCAGGGTCACGGCCGACTTGTCGGCGCGCTCGACCTTGAAGTCGAAGAACTCGGCCACGCCGACGGCGCCCTTGATCAGCTGTTCGATCTCGCCCACCGGCAGCTGGCTGCGCAGCGCCCGGGCGAAGGCGATGCGGCGCGCCTCGCCGGCGATCTCCCAGATGAAGTACCAGTGAAAGCCCAGGCCGACCAGCACCGCGACGTGGAACAGTTCATGCGGCCCGACCACGCCCGGCAGCGGTATCGGCCAGCGCAGGAACTCGATGATGGCGCCGACGCTGTAGGCCACGCCGCCCCAGAGCACCGGGCGGATGAAGCCGTAGCCATAGCGGCGCCACAGCTTGATGCCCGACAGCAGTCCCAGCCAGCCGAAGCCCAGGTACAGCGCCAGCCCCAACGCCTCCGAAATGGAATGGAAGAAGACGGTCTTGATCGTGATGGCGATGCCCACGCCCAGCCACAGCAGCAGGATGAAGCCCCAGCGCCAGATCCCCGTGAACAGGATGCCGTGGGCGGCGGTGAAGGTGCCGGCGATCAGCACGAAGATCGCGGCATGGTCCAGCCGCCGCAGCACCTCCTCGCGCGCGAAGCCTTCACCGAGCAGGTGGTACACGCCGCTCATGGACAGCAGGAACAGGCTCGAGACGCCGAACACCCACAGGTACAGCTGGCGCCAGCCGCTGCCGCGGCCGTGGTAGAGCAGGAAGGGCAGCGCCAGGCCGAACAGGGCATTGCCGACGATCAGGTGGCTGATCGAGCTGAAGGGCTCGGCAAAGCCGGGAATGGGCGTGATGGGCGTCATCGCGGCGGCCATGATACACTGCGCGCCTTTTTCGCCAGCCCCCGGCACTGTCTTCATGGGGGTACCGGCCGCAGGCGCGGCCGTCAGCGCGCGTTGCGTACGCCTGAACCACCCCGTCCCCTTCAGAGGTTTTTGTCTTGAATTTCTCCGATTTCGATTTCCACCCGCAGGTGGCCGCGGGTGTGGCCGCGCTTGGCTACGTCACCCCGACCCCGATCCAGGCCCAGGCCATCCCGCACGTGCTGGCCGGCCGCGACGTCCTCGGCCTGGCCCAGACCGGCACCGGCAAGACCGCGGCCTTCGCGCTACCGATCCTGCAGCGCCTGGTCAATGGCCCGCGCGGCCACGTGCGGGCGCTCGTCATCGCGCCGACCCGCGAGCTGGCCGAGCAGATCCACACGGCCTTTCGCGAGCTCGGCCGCGACACCGGCCTGAAGAGCGCCGCCATCTACGGCGGCGTCGGCCATGGCCCGCAGCGGGACCGCCTGCGGCGCGGCTGCGAGATCGTGGTGGCCTGCCCGGGGCGGCTGCTGGACCACATCGAGCAGGGCGGCATCGCGCTGGCCGCGCTCGAGGTGCTGGTGCTGGACGAGGCCGACCACATGTTCGACATGGGCTTTCTGCCCACCATTCGCAAGATACTCAAGCACCTGCCGTCCGAGCGGCAGACGCTGATGTTCTCGGCCACCATGCCGCCGGACATCCGCAAGCTGGCGCAGGAAGTGCTGCGCGCACCGACCACGGTCGAGGTGGCCAACACGCAGGCCGCCGACACGGTGACCCACGCGCTTTACCCGGTGGCGCCGCACCTGAAAACCGCACTGCTCAAGGCCATGCTGGCGCATACCGACACCGGATCGGTGCTGGTCTTCACCCGTACCAAGCACCGCGCCAAGCGCATCGGCCAGCAGCTGGCCGCGGCCGGCTACAAGGCCACCTCGATCCAGGGCAACCTGTCGCAGAATCGCCGGCAGGAGGCGATGGACGGCTTCCGCAGCGGCAAGTACCGGATCATGGTGGCGACCGACATCGCCGCGCGCGGCATCGACATCTCGCAGGTGTCGCACGTCATCAACTACGACATCCCGGATACGCCCGAGGCCTATACCCACCGCATCGGCCGCACCGGCCGCGCGGCGCGCACCGGCGACGCCTTCACTTTCGTCACGCGCGAGGACGAGGACAACGTGCGGATGATCGAACGCAAGCTCGGCCAGCGGATCGAGCGCAAGCAGCTGGAAGGCTTCGACTACGACGCGCCGCCGCCGTCCGGCGACGAATTCGCGCGCCCGCCGCGGCAGCCGCACCACCGGCCACGGCACGAGTCGCAGGGCCAGCCGCGCGGCCCGCGTCACGGACACCGGCATCCGCGCCAGGGCCGGCCGCACCCGGCGCAGCCGCAGATCGGCGTGTACCAGCGCCCGCCCAGCCTGGATGATTTCGAGGGAAACCAGGCCGAGCCGGAGTACGAAGTCAACGGCAACAGCGTGGACTACCGCCCGCGCCAGCCACAGCCCGCACACCGTCAAGGCCATGGCTGGCAGCGCGGTCAGGCTCAGAATCAGGGCCGGCGGCGTGGCGAAGGCCAGCGCGGCGGGTTCGGTGGTTTCGGCCGCCGTCAATCGCGCGATGGCAACCGCTAGTCATGCGTTTCGCGCCAGCAGGCGGCCGCCCTCGACGAGCAAGCGCAAGACGGAACCTCAGCCTGCTTTGCGCAAGCGCTGTTTCCTGAGCCCCTTTTTTCGCAGCGAGTCCAGCAGCAGCGCGTTCAAGTCCGGGAAGGCGGAGGCCAGCTTGGCCAGCCAGCCGCGGCCGCCCGGGAGCATGACTTCCAGCGGCGCCTTTTCCAGCACCCGGCCGAGGATCACCCTGGCCACGTCCTCGACCGTCAGCAGGCGGTTGCCGGAGAAGGTCATCGCCGCCTGCTCGTAATCGATTTGCAAATCCAGCATCGGCGTCTGCACCGCGTCCGGGCAGACCACCGTCACCTTGACGTCCCTGGGCACCAGCTCCTGCGCGATGGCGAGCGTGAAGCCGCGCACCGCGAACTTGGAGGCGCTGTACAGCGACAGGCCCGGGATCGGCGCGATGCCGGCCAGCGAGGCGATGTTGACGATGTGCCCCCCGCCCTGCCCCAGCATCTGGCGCGCCGCGGCGTGCGTGCCGTGAATCACGCCCTTGGCGTTGACGTCGAGGTGGAAATCCACATCCGCCGGCCCGCCCTCCTGCACCCAGCCCGGCCGGATCACGCCGGCCACGTTCAGCAGTACGTCCACCCTGCCCCAGCGCTGCGCCATCTGCTCGATCAGCCGCTGCCACTGCGCCGCATCGCGCACGTCCTGGGTTTCGATCCACAGTCGGTCGCCCGCGGCGCAGTCCTGCCGCAGGGTGTCGAGACCCGCCTGGTTACGATCGGTGGCGAGCACGCGTGCGCCGCGCTTGAGGAGCTCGGCGGCGAGATGGCGGCCGATGCCCGAGGCGGCGCCGGTGACGAAATAAGTCTTGCTCATTGCGGCCCCTTCAAGGGTTAAAGGCTGAAAGAATGGAACAGGATTAACAGGATGTTTCAGGATACTCAGGATGATTTCCGTTTTGAAACAAAAAATGCCTGTCCCATTCATCCTGTTCAATCCTGACGATCTTGTTCTATTTCTTCTATGGGCCCATCAAGCCCGTCATGCCGTCGTACAGCAGCTTGGTCGCGAGCACGCCGAGGATGACGCGGAACAGCCCGACGAAGCGTGCCTCGCTCAGCCGGCCATGCACGCGGCTGCCGACCAGCGTGCCAAGCACGACCGCCACACACATCGGCAGCAGCAGCGGCCAGTGCTCCGGGATGCCGAAACCGACGCTGGCGAAGGCGATGATCTTGAGCAGGTGCGCGATCGACTGGCACACGGCCAGCGTGGCGATGGTGGTTTCCTTGCGCCAGTCGCTGCGCAGGAACAGCGGCGCGATCAGCGTACCGGTGGCGCCGACCAGCGAGCCCAGCCCGCCGGTGATCGCGCCGGCCGCCACCATGCCGGCGCGCCCCTCCAGCCGCAGCCACCTGAGCCAGATCGGCCACAGCGTCAGGTAGATGAAGGCCGCCATCAGGATCAGCAGTGCGTGCTCGTCGGCGCGCGCGATCAGCGGCGCCACCACGAAGGGCGCCGGCACCGCGCCGAACAGGAAGTCGCGCAGCGCGCGCCATTCGACATGGCGCAGGTAGGCCAGCGTGCGCGAGAAGTTCGACACCAGCTGCACGCCGGCATGCACCGGCACCGCCACCGTGGGCGTCAGGCCGACGGCGTACATCGCGGCGATGAGGATGGTGCCGCCGCCGATGCCGGCCATGCCGGACAGCGTCGCGGACAGCAGCGCCACCAGGGTGAGGACGGCGGTCAGCATGCGCCATTGTAGCCATGCACCCCGCGGCCGGTTGTCGGCGCGCCCCCTCAGCCACCATAGTTGACGTATGGAAGCGCTCGCGCTCGCCGTCGCCTTCGCGCTGGGACTGCTGTTCCAGCAGCTGCGTATCCCTGCGCTGGTCGGCTACCTGGCGGCGGGTTTCGCGATGCAGGGCCTGGGCTTCACCGGCGGCGCGCTGCTGGAGCAGGCGGCGCACGTCGGTGTGCTGCTGTTGCTGTTCAGCGTGGGGCTCAAGCTGCGGTTGCAGTCGCTGATCCGGCCCGAGGCCTGGGCGGCGGGCCTGCTGCACCTGGTGATCACCACGGCCCTGCTGGGGACCGCGCTGCATGCGCTGGCCGGCTTCGACGGGCGGCTGGCGGCGCTGCTGGCGGTCACCCTCGGCTTTTCCAGCACCGTGCTCGCGGCCAAGGTGCTGGAGGAGAAGAAGGAACTGCGTGCGTTCCATGGCCGCGTCGCCATCGGCATCCTCATCGTGCAGGACCTGGTGGCGGTCGCACTGCTGGCGACCCTGGATGCGCATCCGGTCTCCTGGTTCGTGCTCGGGCTTGCGGCCCTGCCGCTGTTGCGGCCCCTCCTGTGGAAGATGGCCGACCATATCGGCCATGACGAGCTGTTCCTGCTGTTCGGCCTGCTGGTGGGCGTGGTCATCGGCGGGATGGGCTTCGAAAAGATGGGCCTGAGCGCGGAGCTGGGTGCCCTCGTCATGGGCATGCTGCTGGCGGGCCATCCGCGCGCGGTGGAGCTGTCGGGCGCGCTATGGGGCCTCAAGGAAGTCCTGCTGATCGGCTTCTTCGTCCAGATCGGCGTCACTGGCGTGCTGACGCTGGAATCGCTCGGCGTCGCCGCCCTGCTATGCCTCGCGCTGCCGCTGCAGGCGGCATTGTTCTTCGTCATCCTGGTGCTGTTCCGCCTGCGCGCGCGCAGCGCCTTCCTGGCCTCGCTGGCGCTGGCCACCTACAGCGAGTTCGGCCTGATCGTCGCCAGCCTCGCGGTACAGCGCCAGTGGCTGGCGGCCGACTGGCTGGTGACGCTGGCACTGGCCCTGGCGTTGTCCTTTGCGCTGGCGGCGCCGCTCAACCGCGTGGCGCACTGGCTGTATGGACGCTTGGAGCCCTGGCTGCGGCGTTTCGAGCTGCAGCAGGAACATCCCGACGAGCAGCCGATCCGGCTCGGCCGTGCGCAGGTGCTGATCATGGGCATGGGGCGCGTGGGCAGTGGCGCCTACGATTACTTCACCGAGCATGACCTGCGCGTCGTGGGGCTGGACTCCGACCCCGGCAAGGTCGAGCAGAACCTGCGCCGCGGCCGGCGCGTGCTGTATGCCGATGCCGAGGATCCGGCGCTGTGGCAGCAACTCGACATCGAGGGCGTCCGTGCGGTGGTGCTGGCGATGCCGGATTTCGAGGCCAAGCGCATCGCCACGCAGCAGCTGCGCAAGCGCGGCTATCGCGGGCACATCGTGGCGACCAGCAATTTCCCGGACGAGGCGCGCGCGCTGATGGAGGCGGGCGCCAACCATACGGCCAACAGCTTCTACGAGGTGGGGGCGGGCCTGGCCAGCCATATCTGCGAGGACTGGGCCGAGAAGAAGGCCGAGGACACCCCTGCTTGACAATACGAACGATCGTGCTATAAATGAATCATGCGTAAAGGCGAACAAACCCGCCAGGCCATCCTCGACCAGGCTGCGCGCGTGGCCAGCCGGGTGGGGCTGGCCGGCCTGACCATCGGCACCCTGGCCGAACAAACCGGGCTGTCCAAGAGCGGACTGTTTGCGCATTTCCAGTCCAAGGAGGCGCTGCAGCTGGAAGTGCTCAAGCACGCCAGCGAGCGCTTCATTGACCTCGTGATCCGGCCGGCGCTGGCCGCGCCGCGCGGCGAGGCGCGCCTGCGCGAGCTGTTCGAGCGCTGGCTGACCTGGTGCAGCGGCGATGCGCTGCCCGGCGGCTGCCTGTTCTTCGCGGCCGCGGCCGAGCTGGACGACCAGCCCGGCCCGGTGCGCGACCGGCTGGTGCGCGACCAGCAGGATCTCCTGGACTCGATCGTGCAGATGTTTCGCGGCGGGGTGACGGAAGGGCAGTTCCGCGCCGACGCCGATGCCGAGCAGTTTGCGCACGAGCTGCAGAGCCAGATGCTCGGCTACAGCTACTACTGCCGCCTGATGAAAGATCCCGCCGCGGAACGGCGGACGCGCAAGGCCTTCGAGACCCTGCTCGCGGCCGTCCGGCGCCCGCACTAACCCACCCCGAAGAAGGAGATGTGCCATGCCCCAAGCCAGCAAGGTTTCACCTAAAAATAGCACGATCGTTCGTCCTTATAAGAATGCCACCGCCGCCGCCCTGCGCCATGGCTTCGGTACGCTCGAGCGCCTGGCACCCGGACTCGGCGCCCTGTGGGCGGAACGGCTGTGGTTTGCGCGCCCGCCGCTGCCGCCCGGCGCGCTGGCGCCGCCGGACGGATTGCCGCCGGGCGCGGCCTTCGAACTGGAGTTGCCGAGCGGCGTACTGCGCGGGCAGAGCTGGGGGCAGGGTCCCAACGCCTATCTGGTGCACGGCTGGGGTGGCTGGGGCCTGCAGCTGTCCGGCTTCATTGCGCCGCTGCTGAAGGCGGGTTTTCGCGTGATCAGCTTCGACATGCCCAGCCACGGCGCTTCCGACCCGGGCCGGCTGGGGGCGCGTGCCGGTACCCTGCCGGAGTTTGCCGAGGCGCTGGCCGCCGTGGTGGGCGCCCAGGGACCGGCGCACGCGCTGATTGCGCATTCCATGGGCGCGACCGCGGCCGCCAGCGTCTTGCGCGAGGGCGTGCCGGCCGCGGCCGCGGTGTTCATCTCGCCGATGGCGGATCCCGTTCAATACACCCACGCCTTCGCGCAGCGGTTCGGCTTCGGTGAGCAGACACGCGCACGGCTGCAGCGCCGCGTCGAGGCGGTCGAAGGCCTGCCCATGGCCTACTACAACGTCCCGCGCATGGCGCGCGACAGGCGCATGCCGCCGCTGCTGGTGGTGCATGACCGCGCCGACCGGGAAACACCGTGGACCGATGGCGAGGCGATCGCCCGGGCCTGGCCGGGCGCGCGCCTGCTCAGCACGCAGGGACTCGGCCACCGCCGCATCCTGGCGGACGCGGACGTGATCCGCTCCGTGACCGGGTTCGTGCAGTCGGTGGATGTGCAGGCCGCGCCGCCACGCAAGGCGGATGTCCCGGCGGCGCGCAGTGCCGGTGCTACACGCGCGGCCGTGCTGGCGACATTGCTGGCGGGCCTGTGGGTCGCAGGCGCCGCGTTGATGGCAACGCCGGCCCGTGCGCAAGAGCAGGCACCGGAGCAGTCGCGGGAAGTGGAGGCTGCGGATGCTGCCGTCGAGCCCACGCCCGCCGTCGGACCCATCGACGAGCCTGCGGAGGACACCCCGGCTGCCCGAGCGGCACAACGGCGTGAGGCGCAGCGTCGCCTGCGCGACGAGCTGCGCGGGCTGTCAGGCTATGGGTTTATCCTGCCGACCCCGTAAGTCACTGATCCAATAGATGACTTGCCGGGTAATTGACAAATCGAAAGCTGCATACATACTAGTCGGTATGTTGCGTCGGGGTAAGCCCGGCGCCATACCGACTCCAGTATCCGCCTGCACGGAAACGCTATGCCCGCCCCAACGCCCAGACGCTCGCCCGATCTCACGCGCCAGAACCTGCTGGCGGCGGCGTTCAACGAAATCCACCGCAACGGCTTTCGTGGCGCCAGCCTCGACGCCATTCTGGCTTCGGCCGGCGTGACCAAGGGCGCGCTGTACCACCACTTCGGCAGCAAGCAGGAACTCGGCTATGCCGTGGTCGAGGAGATCATCCGGCCCTATGTCGAGGAAAACTGGAAGCCCGCCGCCCAGGCGCCCGACATGATCGAGGCCGCCATCGAGCTGTGCAAGCGCCTGACGCGCGAGCGCTCGGAGATGGGGCTGGCCTACGGCTGCCCGTTCAACAACCTGATCAACGAGATGTCGCCGGTGGACGAGGGCTTCCGCGAGCGGCTCAGCGCCATCCTGCGCGACTGGCGCGCGGGCGTCAGCCAGGCCATTGCGCAAGGACAGGCCCGCGGCACCGTCCGCAAGGACGTGGACCCGGCCGCCGCCTCCGCCTTCATCATCTCCTGCATCGAGGGCTGCGTCGGTATGGGCAAGGCGCAGCAGTCGCGCGAATTCCTGGAGGCCGGCTTCCGCGGCCTGATCGACTATCTCGAACACCTGCGGCCCGAGCCGCACGAACGCTGAATCCCGTTGCCGGAGTTCATCCATGAACGCCACTCGTCTCTCCCGCTACGAACAGGCCGTGGTGCGCTACACCGAGTGGCTGCTGCGCCACCGCTGGCTGGTGCTGCTGCTCTCGCTGCTGCTGATCGGCGGCCTGACCGCCGGTGTCAAGAACCTGAAATTTTCCACCGACTACCGCGTGTACTTCGGCAAGGACAACCCGCAGCTGCTGGCCTTCGACGAGGTGCAGAACGTCTACAGCAAGAACGACAACATCCTGCTGATGTTCGAGCCGAAGGTGGGCGATATCTTCCAGCCGCGCTTCCTCGAGGCGGTGCGCGCGTTCACCGAGGACGCCTGGAAGCTGCCCTATGCCTCGCGCGTGGATTCCATCGCGAATTACCAGCATACCGAGGCCAACGGCGACGACCTGCGCGTGCAGCCGCTGATCGGGCCGGACGCCGAGCTGACGCCGGAGCGTCTGGCCTGGATGCGGCAGATCGTGCTCAAGGAGCCGCTGTTGGTCGGCCGCATGGTCTCGCCCACGGGCCACGTCACCGGCATCAACATCAACTTCACCTTCCCGCCGGTCGAGCAGCAGACACAGAAGGAACTGCCAGCGGCGGTGGCCGCGACGCGTGCGCTGCGCGACCGCTATCTCGCGGAATATCCCGAGATCGGCGGCATCTACATGACCGGCTCCAACATGATGTCGAACGCCTTTACCGAGGCCTCGCGCGCCGACATCCAGACGCTGGTGCCGCTGATGTACGCCGTCATCGTGCTGGTGATGGCGCTGCTGCTGCGTTCCGGCTGGGCGACGCTCGCCACCATGGCCGTCGTGGTGATCTCGGCGGTGGCGGCGATGGGGGTGGCCGGCTGGATGCACATCCTGCTGACGCCGCCGTCCGCGGCCGCGCCGCAGATCATCACCACGCTGGCGGTGGCCGACTGCGTGCACATCTACACCACGACCTTCGCGCTGATGCGCGCCGGCCGCAGCAAGGCCGAGGCCATCGTCGAATCCATGCGCGTCAATTTCACGGCCGTGTTCCTGACCTCGGCCACCACCGCGGTGGGCTTTCTGTCGGTCAACTTCACCGACTCGCCGCCGCTCAAGGACCTGGCCAACATCGCCGCGATTGGTGTGATGCTGGCCTGGTTCTTCGCGATCTTCACGCTGCCCGCGATGATGGCGTTGCTGCCGGCACGCGTGCCCAAGGCGCGGGACACCGAGAACTCGCGGCTGACTCGCGCGATGGATGGCATCGCGGATTTTGTCATCCGCCACCGCAACCCGGTCTTCTACGGCACGCTCGCCATCACGCTGGCCTTCAGCGCGCTGGCGTTCAAGAACGAGGGCAACGACCTGTTCGTGCACTACTTCGAGCCGAGCATCAAGTTCCGCACCGACTCCGACCACGTGTCCGAGAACCTGACCGGGCTGTACTCGATGGAGTTCTCGCTCCGCTGCGGCACCAGCGAGTGCGTCTCCGACCCGGAATACCTGCGCAAGCTGGACGCGTTCGCGCAATGGTGGCGCAGCCAGGACAAGGTGCTGCACGTGTTCACCGTCTCGGACATCTACAAGCGCCTGAACAAGAACATGCACGGCGACGATCCGGCCTACTACCGCCTGCCGGAGCAGAGCGATCTGTCGGCCCAGTACCTGCTGTTGTACGAGCTGTCTCTGCCGTTCGGACTGGACCTCACCAATACCATCAATCAGGACAAGTCGGCGACACGCTTCATGGTGTTCTTCAAGCACTTGAAGTCCAAAGAGACGCGAGCGGTCGAAGAGCAGGCGGTGCAGTGGCTGCGGGAGAACGCGCCCGAGCTGGAAACCCACGGCGTGTCGCCGGCGGTGATGTTCGCGCACATCTCCAAGCGCAACCTGGAGTCGAACTTCACCTCGCTGCCGGTTTCGCTGGCGATCATTTCGCTGCTGTTGCTGCCGGTGCTGCGCAGCTGGCGGCTGATGCCCGCTTTCCTGCTGCCCAACCTGCTGCCGCTGGGTGTCGGCTTCGGCGTCTGGGCGCTGATCTCAGGCGAGGTCAACTTCACCATGGCGATCGTGCTCAACATGACCGTCGGCATCATCGTGGACGACACCATCCACTTCATGACCAAGTACCTGCGCGCGCGGCGCGAAGAGGGCATGGCGCCGGAGGCGGCGGTGCGCTACGCCTTCCACAACGTCGGCGTCGCGCTGCTGGTGACCACATTGATCCTGGTGGCCGGCTTCTCGATCCTGGCGCAGTCGGCCTTCCTGCCCAACAGCGGCATGTCCATCCTGACCGCGATCACGGTCAGCGTGGCGTTGCTGATCGACCTTCTGCTGCTGCCGGCCATGCTGCTCAAGATCGACCGCGTGCGGGCGCCGGCCGCCGAAACCCTTCCCGTTTCCCAGGAGATGAGCCATGAAGTTCTCGCCAGCAAGTGACACGCTTGTCCGTCATCCCGGCGCAAGCCGGGATCCAGCGCCTTTGAAGGCGCTACCCGGCCTGATTCTCGTCGCACTACTTGCAGCGGCCGTCGCGCTGCCGGCCGTTGCCGAGACGCCGGAGGAGAAGGGGCTGGCCATCGCCAAGGAAGCCGACCGTCGCAATACCGGCTGGGGCGACAGCAAGACCACGCTGGAGATGATCCTGCGCAACAGGCAGGGTGAGGAAAGCCACCGCAAGCTGCGTGCGCGGGCGCTCGAGGTCGCCAACGACGGTGACAAGAGCCTGATCATTTTCGACAACCCCAAGGACGTGCAGGGCACGGCGCTGCTGACCTTTTCGCACAAGGTCGCCGACGACGACCGCTGGCTGTACCTGCCGGCGGTCAAGCGCGTCAAGCGCATCGCGTCCGACAACAAATCCGGCCCGTTCATGGGCAGTGAGTTCGCCTATGAGGATCTCGGCAGCCAGGAGGTCGAGAAGTACACCTATAAGTACCTCCGGGATGAGACGCTCGATGGCCAGGACTGCTTCGTGACCGAGCGCTACCCGGTGGACAAGAACTCCGGCTACACCCGCCAGGTCGTGTGGATGGACAAGGCCGAGTACCGCCCCCTCAAGATCGAGTTCTACGACCGCAAGAGCAGCCTGCTGAAGACGCTGACCTTCGGCAGCTACAAGAAGTACCTCGATCAGTACTGGCGCCCGCTCGAGCTGAACATGGTCAACCACCAGACCGGCAAGAGCACCACGCTCAAGTTCGGCGAATACCAGTTCAGGAACGGCTATACCGACCGCGACTTCGACCAGGCCAGCCTGAGCGCGGCGCGCTGACGGCCGTCATGACCGGCGCCGCCGCAATGCGGGCTGCCGCCGTTTGTGCGGGCTTGGTCTGTGGCGTTGTCCTGTCATTCGCGATGGCGGACGCGGCGGCCGACGGGTGGGCGGTGGACACGAGGCTGCATGGGCTGCCGCTGCGCACCACGGTGGACAGCGAACTGGCCCAGTATTGCCTGACGGATTACCTGCAGGGCCGCCGCACGCGGCCGGATTACGACGTCCGGCTCGACGCTGCGCGGCAGCGGCTGGCCGCCGCCGTGACCCACGATGCGCTGCTCGAGATCGCGCAGGCGGCCTCGCCCGATACGGCCACGGCGTTTTTTGCCGACGCCCTGCTGGCGGATGCGCGCAATCACGCGTTGCGGCTGCGCTTCGAGCAGGAACTGGCTGCCGCACAGCGCGGCGACGCGCCGCTGCCGGCAGCCCTGCGCCAGGATGTACTGATCCTGCTGGTGCCGGGCTGGCTGTACATCACCCAGCCGGAAACCGGGGCCGACTTCGCGCGCGCCCGGCGGGTGCTCGACGCGCAGGGGCTTGAGCATCACCTAGTGCGCACGCAGGAGAGCGGCACCATCGAGGACAACGCGCGCATCATCGCCGACGAGATCGTCCGCTTGAGCGGCCAGTACCGCGCCCTGCTTTTGGTCAGCGCCAGCAAGGCCGGGCCGGAGGTGGGCGAGGCGCTGAGCCTGCTGGAGCGCGAACAGCGCAGCCATGCGGCGCGCACCTGGGTCAACATCGGCGGCATCCTGCAGGGCAGCCCGCTGGCCGACTGGGCCGCGCGCTGGCCGCAGCGCGCGGCGGTCGGGCTGCTGGCGCCTTTCAAGGGCTGGACGCTGGCCAGCGTGGACAGCATGCGCACCGTGCCCAGCCGCGCCCGTTTCGAACGCTGGCGGCTGCCGCCGCGGCTGCGCGTGGTGAATTATCTCGGCGTGCCGTTCTCCGGCGACATCACGCGCGGCGGCCGTTTCGGTTATCGGCGCATCCTGCCGCAGGGCCCGAATGACGGGCTCACGCTGCTGCTCGACGCAGTGGCGCCGGGCAGCGAAACGCTGGTGCAGCTGGGGCTCGATCACTACTATCTGGATCCGCGCATCGACCAGAAAACCGCGGCGCTGGCGCGCCTGCTGCTGCGCGAGCTGGAAAAAGCGGAAAAAGCGGGGTCAGAATGAAGTTTTCGCCCCGAAAATTTACTCTGACCCCACTTTTCCTGCTGCTGGCGCTGCCCGTGTCGGCCGAGGAGAGCGGTGACGCGGGCCTGACGCGCAAGTTCAGCGGCAACGTCACGATCCAGGCGCTGTATTTCCCCAACGACGCCACGCAGCGCGAGCAGTACGACGGCGGCAACCTGTCCCTGAGCGTGGAGCCGGAGCTGTATCTTGAGTGGGCCGGCGGCAAGCAGAGCTTCACCTTCACGCCCTTCGCGCGCCTCGACCAGCACGACGACGAACGCAGCCACGCCGACATCCGCGAGCTGTACTGGCGCCGCAGCGCGCAAGCCCACGAGTGGCGCGTCGGCGTGCGCAAGGTTTTCTGGGGCGTGACCGAGTCCCAGCACCTGGTGGACGTCATCAACCAGGACGACTTCATCGAGAACATCGACGGCGAGGACAAGCTCGGCCAGCCGATGATCAACCTGGCGCTGATCCGCGACTGGGGCACGCTCGACCTGTTCGTGCTGCCGTATTTCCGCGAGCGCAGCTTCCCGGGCGGGGAGGGCCGCCTGCGCCCGGCGCTGCCCGTGGACAGCGGCCATCCGCAGTACGAATCAGGCCGCGAGGAGCGGCACGTCGATGCCGCGCTGCGCTGGGCCCGGAGCATCGGCCAGTGGGACGTCGGCCTATCTTACTTCGACGGCACCAACCGCGACCCGCGCCTGCTGGTGAATCCCGGCGCGCCGCGGCTGGTGCCGGATCCGTCCACGCTGCCGCCGATCTGCCTCATCACCCCTTCGCTGCCGCAATGCCAGGTCACGGTGTTCTTCCCCAGCGCGGAGCTGGTGCCGCGCTACGACCAGGTACGGCAGCTGGGGCTGGACGTGCAGGCGATCTTCGGCGGCTGGGCCTGGAAGCTGGAGGCGATCCGCCGCGAGAGCGACTTCGAGAAATTCACCGCCATCGCCGCCGGCTTCGAGTACACCTATGTCGGCGTGTTCGGCACGCAGATTGACGTCGGCATGCTCGGCGAGTACCTGTGGGACAGCCGCGGCCGGCTGGACGAGGACTCGCAGCAGGCCTTCGCCCAGCGCCGCATCCAGAGCGGGCAGGGCTTCACCCCGGCCGAGGCGATGGCGCTGGCCGGGCTGCAGCCGAAGAACTTCTCGCCGTTCGAGGATGATGTTTTTCTCGGCACACGTATCGCCTTCAACGACGTGCAGAGCAGCGATATCCTCGCCGGCGTGATCGTGGACCGCGAAACGCATGCGGTGTTCGGCAGCATCGAGGCCAACCGCCGCCTGAGCGACCACTGGAAGCTGTCGGCGGAGACGCGCTTCTTCAGCGGCCTGGACGAGCTCGACCCGCTGTACGGCTTCCGCGAGGACGACTACCTGCTGATCGACCTGATCCGCTACTTTTAGCCTTTGACCCCCTCCCCCTTGATGGGGGAGGGCGGGGGTGGGGGTGAACGATTCGCCGGCGGCTATCATCTTTCCGCGCTGGCCTACCGCGACTGGGCGCGGCAGCTGGCCGATCACCTGCCCGCACCGGCGCGCTGAGTACAATAGGCGCCAGCCGTCCGGCCGGTGGCCGCCGGGCGGGTCCCTCCCGAGACAGGTGATTGCCATGGGCGCACAGTGGAAAACCAAGATCAAGGAAGCGACGGCCAACGCCAAGGGCCGCATCTTCTCCAAGCTGTCCAAGGAAATCATGGTCGCGGCGCGCGCCGGCGCCGACCCGGCCATGAACCCGCGCCTGCGCATGGCGATCGAGCAGGCCAAGAAGGCCTCCATGCCGAAGGACAACATCGAACGCGCCATCAAGAAGGGCGCCGGCCTGACCGGCGAGGCGGCGCAGTTCGAGAAGGTCACGTATGAAGGCTTCGCGCCGCACCGCGTGCCGGTCATCGTCGAGTGCCTCACCGACAACGTGAACCGCACCGTGTCCAGCATGCGCACGCTGTTCCGCAAGGGCCAGCTCGGCGCCGCCGGCTCGGTGTCCTGGGACTTCGACCACCTCGGCATGATCGAGGCGCTGCCGGCGAAGCCGGACGCCGATCCCGACTTGGCCGCGATCGAGGCCGGCGCCAGCGACCTGGAGCCGGGCGAGAACGGCGCCATGCTGTTCTACACCGCGCCGGCGGAGATGGACGCCGTCAGCCGTGCATTGCCCAACTACGGCTTCACCGTGCAGTCCGCGCAGTGGATCTACCGCTGCAGGAATCCGCTCACGCTGGGCGGGGCCGAGCGCGCAGAAGTTGAGGCCTTCCTGCAAGCCATCGACGAGGACGACGACGTGCAGAACGTCTACGCGGGGCTGGCGGGGTAGTCGTTATCCGCGTTGCCATGTCCGTCGCCGTTCCCGCTCCGGTCCGCGAGATTGCCGAGCTGCCCGCGCCGCCGGGCTGGCCGCTGGTCGGCAACGCCTTCCAGCTCAATGCGCCGCGCATCCACCTGATTTTCGAGGACTGGTGCCGCAAGTACGGCCCGCTGTTCCGTGTCCGCCTGGGGCGCATGGACGTGGTGGTCGTGGCCGATACCGCGCTGATCGCGCAGGTGCTGCGCGAGCGCCCGGAGCATTACCGCCGCGGTTCGCTGGTGTCGCGGGCCATCGAGGAGATGGGCGTCACCAACGTCTTCCCGGCCGAGGGCGAGGACTGGCGGCGGCAGCGGCAGATCTGGAACCGCGCCATGGGCGCGCAGAAGCTCAAGACCTTTCACCCCGAGCTGTTCGAGGTCACCGGCCGGCTGCTGAAACGCTGGCGCGCAGCCGCGGCCGCGGACACGGTCATCGATGTGCAGCGCGATCTGATGCTCTACACCGTGGACGTGACCATGCGGTTCGCGCTCGGCCACGATTCCAACACGCTGGAGCAGCCCGCCGGCGCGATCCAGCGCCATCTCGACAAGATTTTCCCCGCGCTCGGCCGGCGGATTTCCTCGGCCATTCCTTACTGGCGCCTGTTCAAGCTGCCGCAGGACTATGCGCTGGAGCGCGCGCTGAGGGGCGCCTACGACGAGGTCAGCGCGCTGATCGCGCGCGCCCGCGCGCGCATGGCGGCGAACCCGGCGTTGCGCGAGCATCCCAGCTGCCTGCTCGAGGCCCTGCTGGCGGCGCAGGAGGCCGAGGGCACCCAGCTCAGTGACCGCGAGCTGTTCGGCAATGCGGTGGGCGCGCTGCTGGCGGGCGAGGACACCACGGCCAACACGCTCGCCTGGATGATCTATTACCTGGCGCAGGACGCCGACCTCCAGCATCGCCTGCAGGCGGAAGCCGACGCGGTGCTGGGCGAAGGCGAGCTGCTGCGCGAGGCGGCGGATTACAACCGGCTGCCGCTGGTCGATGCGGTCATGGGCGAGGCCCTGCGCCTGAAGCCGGTGGCGCCGTTCATCTCCGCCGAGACCAACGTCGAGGTCATGCTGGGCGACCTGCGTATTCCCGCCAACACCCAGCTGTTCCTGCTGACGCGCATGGGCGGGATGAAAGAATCCGAATACCCGCAACCGGACAAGTTCCTGCCCGACCGGGGCTGGGCACATGCCAACGATCCGGGGGCCGTGCGCCCGAGCATGCCCTTTGGCTACGGCCCGCGCATCTGCCCCGGCCGCGTGCTGGCGACCTCCGAGATCCGCGCGGTGACGGCGATGCTGGCACGCAATTTCAGCGTCTCGCTCGCGCCCGGCCCCGGGCCGGTGAGCGAGCGGCTGGCCTTCACCCTGATGCCGGTGAACCTGCGGGTGCGGCTGCAGGCGCGCGGCTGAGGCACGGCGGCCCGCGCCCGTCTAGACTATCGGCGTGAACCACTGGGGGGATTCAT
>DATLYR010000029.1 GCA_035574475.1 Nevskiales bacterium
GCCCTGGCGCACGACCTCGGGCACACGCCCTTCGGCCATGCCGGCCAGGACGCGCTCGACGAATGCATGCGGCCCTACGGCGGCTTCGAGCACAACATCCAGTCGCTGCGCGTGGTGGACAAGCTGGAGGAGAAATACGCCGGATTCGACGGCCTCAACCTGACCTTCGAGACCCGCGAAGGCATCCTGAAGCACTGCAGCAAGGCCAAGGCGAAGGAGCTGGGCGATGTCGGCGAGCGTTTCCTGACCGGCGGCCAGCCGAGCCTGGAGGCGCAGCTCGCCAACCTGGCCGACGAGATCGCCTACAACAACCACGACGTGGACGACGGCCTGCGCGCCGGGCTGATCTCGCTGGACCAGCTGATGGCCGTGCCCCTGTTCCGCCGTTTCGCCGACGACGTCTCGGACCGTCATCCCGGCCTGTCGCCCAAGCGCCTGCGTCATGAGGTGGTCCGGCGCATGATCAACCACCTGGTCTCCGATCTGGTCGAGCACAGCCGCGAGCAGCTGCGCCAGGCCGCGCCCGCGGACAGCGAGGCGGTGCGCGCGGCCGGCCGGCCGCTGCTCGGCTTCAGCCCGGCAGTGCGGGAGCAGAACCTGGAGCTCAAGCGCTTCCTGCACCAGCACCTGTACCGGCACTACCGCGTGCACCGCATGACCGCCAAAGCGCGGCGGGTGGTGCAGGCCCTGTTCCAGGCCTTCATGGCCGACCCGCGCCTGCTGCCGGCCAAGGTGCAGCAGGCGGCGGCGCGGCTGCAGGCCAAGGCCGGCGACGGCGGCCAGGCGCGCGCCGTGGCCGACTATATCGCCGGCATGACCGACCGCTACGCCATCGACGAATACGAGCGGATTTTCGAGCCCCGCCGTCTCGGCTGAGCACCCCGACCCGGCGATTTTCCTCGGCCAATGAATTGAATCAGGCGCGTTCCTCGCTTTATACTGAAGGGCTCGCCTCCCCCGTCGGCCGCACTCCGGAGCCAGCCTGATAACGCCTTCGGTGGTCGCGATGCGGCCGGCGGTTTGGCCGCAACCCTGGGCCGTAAGCCGGCGCCCGGTCCGCGACACGTAATTCGGTATCCAGCATGCACAGCAGACACGACAACACTGGCGGCCGCCCGGCCGGTCTCGGCCTGCCGCCCAAGCAGGGGCTCTACGATCCCCGCTTCGAGCACGACGCCTGCGGCGTCGGCTTCGTGGTGGACATCCAGGGTCGCGCCTCGCACAAGATCCTGCGCCAGGGCATCCAGGTGCTGGTCAACCTCGACCACCGCGGCGCCTGCGGCGCCGAGACCAACACCGGCGACGGCGCCGGCATCCTGCTGCAGATGCCGCACCGCTTCCTGCGCGAGGAATGCGACAAGCTCGGCATCAACCTGCCCGCCCCGGGCGAATACGGCAGCGGCCTGGTGTTCCTGCCGCGGGATCCCACCCTGCGGCGCCAGATCGAGGAACGCTTCGGCGACATCGTCGAGTCGGAAGGGCAGGTACTGCTCGGCTGGCGCACCGTGCCGACCGACAATTCGATGCTCGGCGCCACCGCCCGGGCCAGCGAGCCCTTCATCCGCCAGGTGTTCATCGGCCGCGGCGCGGACGTAGCCGACGCGCTGGCGTTCGAGCGCAAGCTCTACGTCATCCGCAAGCACGCCTACAACGACATCCGTGCCTCGACCCTCGACGGCGCGGATTACTGGTACATGTGCAGCCTGTCGTACAAGACGCTGGTCTACAAGGGCATGCTGCTGACCCTGCAGCTCGACCAGTACTTCCCGGATCTGCGCGACGAGCGCATGGAGACCGCGCTGGCGCTGGTGCACTCGCGCTTCTCCACCAACACCTTCCCGAGCTGGGACCGCGCGCACCCGTACCGCTACATCGCCCACAACGGCGAGATCAACACCCTGCGCGGCAACCTGAACTGGATCAACGCGCGCGAGGCGCTGTTCAAGTCGGAAGCCTTCGGCGAGGACATGGCCAAGATCCTGCCGGTGGCCAACCCCAACGGCAGCGACTCGGCGATCTTCGACAACGTGCTCGAGCTGCTGGTGCTGTCCGGCCGCTCGCTGCCGCACGCGGTCATGATGATGATCCCGGAGCCCTGGCAGGGCCATAACGGCATGGACGACGCGCGCCGCGCGTTCTACGAGTACCACGCCTGCCTGATGGAGCCCTGGGACGGCCCCGCGTCCATCGCCTTCACCGACGGCGTGCGCATGGGCGCGATCCTGGACCGCAACGGCCTGCGCCCGTCGCGCTACTACGTCACCCGGGACGGACTGGTGGTGATGGCCTCCGAGGCCGGCGTGCTCGACGACATCCCGCCGGAGAACGTGCTGCGCAAGGGCCGCCTGCAGCCGGGCCGCATGTTCCTGGTGGACACCGAGCAGGGCCGCATCATCGAAGACGAGGAGATCAAGCGCCAGATCGTCGGCGAGCAGCCCTACCGCGCGTGGCTGCAGCAGCATCTGGTCACCCTCGCCGACCTGCCGCCCGCACCCGAACTGCCGGTGCCGGACCACGACACCCTGCTGCAGCGGCAGCTGGCCTTCGGCTACACCTTCGAGGACCAGCGCCTGCTGATGCTGCCGATGGCGCGCGACGGCGTGGAAGCGGTCGGCTCGATGGGCAACGACACCCCGCTGGCGGTGCTCTCGTCCAAGCCGCGCCTGCTGTTCGACTACTTCAAGCAGCTGTTCGCGCAGGTCACCAACCCGCCGATCGACTGCATCCGCGAGGAGCTGGTCACCGCCTCCGAGGTGCTGCTGGGCGCGGAGGGCAACCTGCTCGAGCCGCAGCCGGGCGACTGTCGGCGGCTCGAGCTCAAGGCGCCGGTACTGACCAACGAGGAGCTGGCCCAGATCCGCCGCATGGCACTGCCGGGCCTCAAGGTCGGCGAGCTGTCCATCCTGTTCCCGGCGAGCAAGGGCGAGAAAGCGCTGGGCAAGGCGCTCGAGGCGCTGTGGGCGAACGCGCGTAAGCTGATCGAGAAGGACGGGGTCAACATCCTAATCCTCAGCGACCGCGGCGTGGACCGGGACAACGCCCCCATTCCCTCGCTGCTGGCGGTATCCAGCCTGCATCATTACCTGATCCGCGAGGGCCTGCGTACCCGCGTCAGCCTGGTGTTGGAATCCGGCGAGCCGCGCGAGGTACACCATTTCGCCGTGCTGATCGGCTACGGCGCCAGCGCGATCAATCCCTATCTCGCCTTCGAGACCCTCGACGGCATGATCCGCGACGGGCTGCTAGTCGCCAACGGCCAGCCGTTCGAGCACAAGAAGGCCTGCAAGAACTACGCGAAGGCCGCGACCAAGGGCGTGATCAAGGTCATGTCCAAGATGGGCGTGTCGGCGGTGCAGAGCTACCACGGCGCCCAGCTGTTCGAGGCCGTGGGCCTGCGCCAGGACCTGATCGACCGGCATTTCACCGCCACCGCCTCGCGCATCGGCGGCATCGGCCTGGACATCGTGGCCCGGGAGGCGCTGATGCGCCACCAGGCCGCGTTCCCACCGCGCCCGGTGGACGCGCACACTCTGCCCGCCGGCGGTCAATACCAGTGGCGCGCCGACGGCGAGCATCACCTGTTCAACCCGGAATCCATCCACCGCCTGCAGAAGGCGGTGCGCACCGGCAGCTACGAGACCTACAAGTCCTACGCGCAGCTGATCGACGACCAGTCCACCCGGCTCGCCACCCTGCGCGGACTGCTCGAGTTCAAGCCCGCCAAAAAGCCGGTGCCGCTGGAGGAAGTGGAGCCGGTCGAGAGCATCATGCGCCGCTTCAAGTCCGGCGCCATGTCCTACGGCTCGATCAGCAAGGAGGCGCACGAGACCCTGGCCATCGCCATGAACCGCATCGGCGGCAAGAGCAACACCGGCGAGGGCGGCGAGGATGCAGAGCGCTTCGTCCCGCTGCCCAACGGCGATTCCAAGAATTCGGCGATCAAGCAGGTCGCCTCGGGCCGCTTCGGCGTCACCAGCCATTACCTGGTCAACGCAAAGGAGATCCAGATCAAGATGGCGCAAGGCGCCAAGCCCGGCGAGGGCGGCCAGCTGCCCGGCACCAAGGTCTACCCGTGGATCGCCAAGACCCGCGGCACCACCGCGGGCGTCGGCCTGATCTCGCCGCCGCCGCACCATGACATCTACTCGATCGAGGACCTGGCCGAGCTGATCCACGATCTCAAGAACGCCAACCGTGACGCGCGCATCAGCGTCAAGCTGGTGGCGGAGGTCGGCGTCGGCACCATCGCGGCGGGGGTAGCCAAGGCACATGCCGACGTGGTGCTGATCAGCGGCTATGACGGCGGCACCGGCGCCTCGCCGCTGACCTCGCTCACCCACGCGGGCCTGCCCTGGGAGCTCGGCCTGGCCGAGACCCACCAGACCCTGGTGATGAACAACCTGCGCTCGCGCATCGCGGTGGAAACCGACGGCCAGCTGAAGACCGGCCGCGACGTGGTCATCGCCGCGCTGCTCGGCGCCGAGGAGTTCGGCTTCGCCACCGCGCCGCTGGTGGCGATGGGCTGCATCATGATGCGCGTCTGCCACCTCAACACCTGCCCGGTCGGCATCGCCACCCAGGACCCGCGCCTGCGCGAGCGCTTCACCGGCAAACCCGAGCACGCGGTCAACTTCATGCGCTTCGTCGCCCAGGACATGCGCGAGATCATGGCACAGCTCGGCTTCCGCACTGTCGAGGAGATGATTGGCCGCGTCGACCGCCTCGAGCCGAAGAAGGCCATCGAGCACTGGAAGGCCAGGGGCTTCGACCTGTCCAGCATTCTGTACCGGCCGGATGCGGGCCCCGAGGTCGGCCGCTACTGCCAGATCCCGCAGGACCACGGTCTGGAAAAGTCGCTGGACATGACCCGCCTGTTGGATCTCTGCCGGCCGGCGATCGAACGCGGTGAAAAGGTCAGCGCCGAGCTGCCGATCCGCAACATCAACCGCGTGGTCGGCACCATCACCGGCAGCGAGATCACCAGGAAGTGGGGCGTCGAAGGCCTGCCCGAGGACACGATCCGCATCAAGTTCACCGGCTCGGCCGGCCAGAGCTTCGGCGCCTTCATGCCGCGCGGCATGACCTTCACCCTGGAGGGTGACGCGAACGACTACTGCGGCAAGGGCCTGTCCGGCGGCAAGATCATCGTCCGGCCACCCGCAGAAGCCCGCTTCGTGCCGGCCGAGAACATCATCGTCGGTAACGTGGCGCTGTAC
Source organism: Nevskiales bacterium (assembly GCA_035574475.1). Lineage (NCBI taxonomy): Bacteria > Pseudomonadati > Pseudomonadota > Gammaproteobacteria > Nevskiales > Nevskiales bacterium. The sequence continues at coordinate 5,217 of DATLYR010000029.1, forward strand.
GGCGCGACCTCCGGCGAGGCCTACTTCGGCGGCATGGCCGGCGAGCGCTTCGCGGTGCGCAACAGCGGCGTCGACACCGTGGTCGAGGCCGTGGGCGACCACGGCTGCGAGTACATGACCGGCGGCCATGTGGTGGTGCTCGGCGGATGCGGGCGCAACTTCGGCGCCGGCATGTCGGGTGGCATCGCCTACGTGCTCGACGGCACCGGCAGCATCGGCGGCAATATCAACCTGCAGATGGTCGGCACCGAGAAGCTGGAGGACCCGGCCGAAATCGCCAAAGTCCGCGGGATGATCGAAAAGCACCTGGAATATACCGGCAGCGCGCGGGCGCGCGAGGTGCTGGCGGACTGGGACGCGAACGTGCCGCGCTTCGTCAAGGTCATCCCCAAGGACTACAAGCGCATGCTTGCCTGCATCAAGAGGGCCCATGACCAGGGCCTCACCGGCGACGAGGCCATCATGGTGGCCTTCGAGGAAAACGCGCGCGACCTGGCGCGCGTGGGCGGCAACTGACGAATGGATATGTGAGCGATGGGCAAGCCGACCGGATTCATCGAATACCTGCGCGAACTCCCCGCCGACCGCACGCCGAGCGAGCGCGTGGCCGACTGGAAGGAATTCCATTACCACATGGAAGAGTCCAAGCTGCGCGAGCAGGGCGCGCGCTGCATGGACTGTGGTGTGCCCTTCTGCCACACCGGCAAACTGGTCAGCGGCATGGCCTCGGGCTGCCCGATCAACAATCTGATTCCGGAATGGAACGACCTGGTCTACCGCGGGCTGTGGCAGGAGGCACTCGCGCGCCTGCACAAGACCAACAACTTTCCCGAGTTCACCGGCCGCGTGTGTCCCGCGCCCTGCGAAGGTTCCTGCGTGCTCGGCATCTCGGCGCCGCCGGTCACCATCAAGAACATCGAGGTCTCGATCATCGACAAAGCCTTCGAGGAGGGCTGGGTCGTGCCCGAGCCGCCCAGAGTCCGCACCGGCAAGGAGGTGGCCGTCATCGGCTCCGGTCCCGCGGGCCTGGCCGCCGCTGCACAGCTCAACAAGGCCGGCCACCTGGTGACCGTGTTCGAGCGCGATGACCGCCCGGGCGGCCTGCTCATGTACGGCATCCCCAACATGAAGCTGGACAAGCGCGAGGTGGTCGAGCGCCGCCTCAAGCTGATGGAGCAGGAAGGGATCACCTTCGTCTGCAACACGCCCGTCGCCGGCGAGGCCGCGAAGCGGCTGCTCAAGGACTACGATGCCGTGGTCATCTGCACCGGCGCCACCCTGCCCCGCGACCTGCAAGTCGAGGGCCGCCAGCTCAAAGGCGTCCACTTCGCCATGGATTACCTGCGCGGCAGCACGCAGGCCCTGCTCAACGGCGGTGCCGAGCATGCGCCGATCCACGCCCGCGGCAAGGACGTCATCGTCCTGGGCGGCGGCGACACCGGCACCGACTGCGTCGGCACCGCCATGCGCCAGGGCTGCCGCTCGCTCATCCAGCTCGAGATCCTGCCCAAGCCGCCCATGGAGCGTGCCCCGGACAACCCCTGGCCGGAGTGGCCCAAGGTCTACAAGCTGGACTACGGCCAGGAGGAAGCGGCGGCGAAGTTCGGCCAGGATCCGCGCGCCTACCTCAAGACCGTCAAGAAGCTAATCGGTGACCCGAACGGCCAGCTCGAGGCCGTGGTCACCGTGGACGTCAGCTGGGAAAAGAACGACAAGGGCCAGTTCCTGCCGGTAGAGCGCCCGGGCAGCGAGCAGACCCTGCCCGCCCAGCTGCTGCTGCTGGCGATGGGCTTCCTCGGGCCCGAGGCCGAGCTGCTGCAGAGCCTGGGCATCGAAACCGATGCGCGCAGCAACATCAAGGCCGAGCACGGCAAGTTCGCGACCAACGTCAAGGGCGTGTTCGCAGCCGGCGACTGCCGCCGCGGCCAGAGCCTGATCGTGTGGGCCATCAACGAGGGCCGCGGCGCCGCGCGCGAGTGCGACCGCTATCTGATGGGGTCCACGGACCTCCCGTAAGGTTCTCGCCCCTTCCCCCTTGATGGGGGAAGGTTAGGATGGGGGTGAATGATGACAGACGGCTCCACCACCCCCTCCCCGACCCTCCCCCATCAAGGGGGGGGGCGCGGAATCATCCCTGCCCGCGAACGCCTGATCTTCGCGCTCGACGTGCCGGACGCGAATGCCGCGCGCGCGCTGGTCACGCGGCTGGGCGAGAGCGTGGTCTTCTACAAAATCGGCCTCGAGCTGAGCATGTCCACCGGCTTCTTCGGCCTGCTGGACTGGCTCAAGGCCGAAGACAAGAAGGTCTTCGTGGACCTCAAGTTCTTCGACATCCCGGAAACCGTGGCGCGCGCGGTCGGCAACCTCGCCGCGCGCGGCGCCGACTTCTGCACCGTCCACGGCAACCAGGCGATCATGGAGGCGGCAGCGAAAGCCAAGTCCGGCAACCTCAAGCTGCTGGCCGTGACCGCACTCACCAGCCTCGACCGCGGCGACCTCGACGACCTCGGCTTCGCCTGCGACGTGGGCGAGCTGGTGCTGTCGCGTGCGCGGCGCGCGCTGGCGGCCGGCTGCGACGGCGTGGTGTCCTCCGGGCTCGAAGTCGAGCGCCTGCGGCGTGAGGCGCCGCGCGAGCTGATCGTGGTCACGCCCGGCATCCGGCCCGTGGACAACGTGCGCGAGGGCGACCAGAAACGCGTGATGACGCCGGCGGCCGCGATCCGGTCCGGCGCGGATTACCTGGTGGTCGGCCGGCCCATCCGCGACGCCGCCGACCCGCGCGCCGCCGCCGAAGCGATCCAGACAGAAATTGAAAATGCATTAAATGCACGGACAGGATAACAAGATCGACAGGATGAACAGGCCATGACCTTGATTCTCGAACTGGATTAATCTGTGACTCCTGTAAATCCTGTCGTCCTGTCCAAGTCTTCATCATGAAAAACGACCGTCTGCTGCGCGCGCTGCTGCGTCAGCCGGTGGACCGCACGCCGGTGTGGATGATGCGCCAGGCCGGCCGCTACCTGCCGGAATACCGCGCCGTGCGCGACAAGGCCGGCGATTTCATGACCATGTGCAAAACGCCGGAACTGGCCTGTGAGGTCACGCTGCAACCGCTGCGGCGCTTCCCGCTCGACGCCGCGATCCTGTTCTCGGACATCCTCACCATCCCGGACGCGATGGGCCTGGGCCTGCACTTCGTCGAGGGCGAAGGCCCGAAGCTCCACACGCCAGTGCGCAGCGCAGCGCAGATCGAAAAGCTCGCCGCACCCGATCCCGAGACCGACCTGCGCTACGTCATGGATGCCGTGCGCCTGATCCGGCGCGAGCTGGACGGCGCCGTGCCCCTCATCGGTTTCGCCGGCAGCCCCTGGACACTCGCCACCTACATGGTCGAAGGCGGCGGCGGGCATGATTTCGCCCTCATCAAGAAGATGCTGTACGACGCGCCCGAACTGCTGCACGCGCTGCTCGGCAAGTTGGCGCTTGCGGTGCGTGACTATCTCAACGCCCAGATCCGTGCCGGCGCGCAGGCGGTGCAGATCTTCGATACCTGGGGCGGCGTGCTGTCGCCCGACACCTATGCGCTGTTCTCCCTGACCTACATCCGCCAGATCGTCAGCGGCCTGATCCGCGAGCAGGACGGCCGCCGCGTGCCGGTGATCGTGTTCACGAAGGGGGGCGGGCAGTGGCTGGAGGCCATGGTCGGCTGCGGCTGCGACGCGCTGGGCCTGGACTGGACCACGGACCTGGACGATGCGCGCCGGCGCGTCGGCGCACAGGTCGCCCTGCAGGGCAATCTCGATCCCTGCGTGCTCTACGCCAGCCCGGCGAAGATCCGCGCGCAGGTCGCCGCGCTGCTGGCCGATTTCGGCGCGCACGACGGGCATGTCTTCAACCTCGGGCACGGCATCCTGCCGGACGTGAACCCCGAGCATGCCGGCGCGATGATCGCCGCCGTGCAGGAACTCAGTCCCGCCTATCATCGCCGCTAGGCCGGGCGCCCGCGCTGCGGTTATAGTGTCCGGGCCCGACAAAAACCATCCGATCATGTGGCGCATCCTCCCTGACTGGCTGCTGGCCTCGATCATCGTCCTGCTCGGCTGCACGGCCACGGTGCTGATCTTCCTGTTCGTGGTGCTGGTGCCGGCGCTGCTCAAGGTGCTGATCCCCATCCCCACCTGGCAACGCTGGATGACCGCGCTGCTGGTGCCCGGCGTGAGCTTCTGGGCCTGGACCATCACCCGCTGCATGGATCTGGCGCGCCAGCCCGTATGGGACGTGCAATGGCCCCCCGGTCTCGACCCGAAAGGCAAATACCTGCTGATCAGCAACCACAGCACCTGGCTCGACATCCCGGTGCTGCTGCGAATCTTCCATGGCCATATCCCCTTCCCACGGCCGTTCATCAAGCGCCAGCTGATCTGGCTGCCGATCATCGGCTTCTGCGCCTGGGCGCTGGACTGCCCGTTCATGCGCCGCCACACGCGGGAAGAGATCGAGCGCAACCCGGCGCTGCGCGGCAAGGACCTGGAGACCACGCGCCGCGCCTGCGAAAAGTTCCGTCACATCCCGGTCACCGTGCTCAATTACGCCGAGGGCACGCGCATGACCGAGGAAAAGCGCATCGCGCGCAACTCGCCCTACCGGCACCTGCTGCGGCCCAAGTCCGCGGGCGTGGCCTTCGTGCTCAACGCGATGGGCGAGCAGTTCGACGCCATTCTGGACATGACCATCGCCTACACGCCCGGCCAGCGCGCCAGCTTCTGGGACTACCTGTGCGGGCGCGTCGGGCATATCTACGTGCGCATCGAGAAACTGCCGGTGCCGGCGGAGCTGATCGACGGCGATTACCAGAACGACCCCGTATTCCAGCGCCGCTTCCAGCAGTGGATGACCGCGCTGTGGGACCGCAAGGAGAAGCTCATCGACGCCCTGCATGCGCAAATGCAGGCCGGCTGAGCCAGGAGACAGACGATGACAGCGACGACGACACCGGGACGGGTATGGATCACCGGCGGCGGCACCGGCATCGGCCGCGCGCTGGCCCTGCGCATGGCGCGCGCCGGCTGGCAGGTGGCCATCTCCGGGCGGCGCGAGGCGCCGCTGCGGGAGACGCAGGCCATGGCGCAGGGCGCGGCCGGGCGCATCGAGTGCTTCCCCTGCGACGTCACCCATCATGCCGGGGTGCTCAAAACCGTCGAACAGATCGAGGCCGCCCTCGGCGAGCTGGACATGGCGGTGCTCAACGCCGGCACCTATGCCGGCGAGCGCGAGACCCGCTTTTCGGTGGAACTGTTCCGCGAGATCCTCGACACCAACGTGATGGGCGTGGTGCACGGCATCGACGCCGTGCTGCCCGGCTTCTACGCGCGCCGCAAGGGCCAGATCGTGATCGTCGCCAGCGTCGCCGGCTACAGCGGCCTGCCGATGGCGGCGGCCTACGGCGCCAGTAAGGCGGCGCTGATCAACATGGCCGAGAGCCTCAACCTGGACCTGGCGCCGAAGGGAATCAAGGTCACGCTGGTGTGCCCGGGCTTCGTCAAGACCCCGCTCACCGACCAGAACAAATTCCCGATGCCGTTTCTGATGGATGCCGACGCGGCGGCGGAGAAAATGTACGCCGGCATCCTGTCCGGCGCCTTCGAGGTCACCTTCCCCAAGGCGCTGGCGCTGCCGCTCAAGGCCATGCGCAGCCTGCCCTACGCGCTGTACTTCCCGCTGGCACGCAAGGCGACCCAGAAGAAATAGGCTGCCCCGCAGCGCGGGGCCTCAGCGGCCGACGCCGAAATACTCCAGCCCGGCGGCGCGTGCATCCTGCGCGCGGAAGAAATTGCGCGCGTCCACCAGCACCCGGGTGCGCATCTCGCCCGCCAGCCGGCGCAGGTCCAGCCTGGCGTACTGCGCCCACTCGGTGGCCAGCAGCAGCGCGTCGGCTCCCCTGGCCAGCTCGTACACGTCGGCGGCCGACTCCACGCCCAGCGCATCCAGCTCGGGGCGCGCGTTGTCCAGGCCCACCGGATCGTGGGCGCGCACCACCGCGCCGCGCTCGACCAGCAGCCGCACCAGGTCCATGGACGCCGACTCACGCACGTCGTCGGTGTCCGGCTTGAAGGCCAGCCCCAGCACCACGATGGTCTGGCCGCGCAGCAGCTTGAGCGCGGTCTGCAGCTTCTCCACCACTGCGCGACGCTGGCGCTGGTTGACCTCGCAGGCGGCCTCGATGATCGGCATCTGGTAGCTGTACTCGCCGGCCATGGCCATCAGCGCCTTGGTGTCCTTGGGGAAGCAGCTGCCGCCCCAGCCCAGACCGGCATTGAGGAAATGCGGGCCGATGCGGTGATCCAGCCCCATCACGCGCGCCACCTGGGTGATGTCGGCGCCGACGCGCTCGCACAGGCCGCCCATCTCGTTGATGAAGCTGATCTTGGTGGCGAGGAAGGCGTTGCAGGCGTACTTGCTGACCTCGGCGCTGGTGGCGTCGGTGGTGATGTAGCGCGGCAGGCGATAGTCGTCCGGGCGCTTGAGGAAGCTCGGCGGCGTGAAGCTCTGGTCGAGCAGCGGCTTGTACAGGTGGTACATCGCGTCCATGGCATGTTCGGAAGCCGCGCCCACCAGCACGCGGTCGGGATAGAAGCTGTCGGCCAGCGCGCGACCCTCGCGCAGGAACTCGGGATTGGAGGCCATGAACAGCTCCGCCGCCACGCCGCGGTTCTTCAACGCCTGGCGCACGATGTGCTCGACGCGGCGGTTGGTGCCGATCGGCACCGTGGATTTCACCACCAGCGTGTAGCGGCGCCCGTTCTGCAGGCCCTCGGCCAGCGTCGCGGCGGCGGACTCGACCTGGCTGACGTCGGCCTCGCCGTTGGGCTTGGGCGGCGTGCCGACCGCGATCAGGATCACGTCGGCTTCGCCCACCGCGCCGCGCAGGTCGTCGGTGAAGACCACCCCGTCGCGCAGCAGCTGCAGCAGCTCGTCCATGCCGTACTCGTGGATGGGGCTTTTGCCGGAACGCAGCAGGCGCAGCTTCTCGGGGTTGGCATCGACGCAGGTGACGTCGTGGCCGATATAGCCCAGGGTCAGGCCGGTGGTCAGGCCGACATAGCCGGTGCCGACGATGGTGACGCGCATTGCAGATCCGCCCTGCGCCGGGTGGCGCGTGAATGGTCTTGTTATGGGCGCATTCTACGGGTACCCCCCGGATAAATCACCCGAGGACGCCGCGGGCGAAGACCCCGCGACCGGGCCCTGCTCCGCGATGCGGGCGCGCAACTGCGCATGCCGCGCACGGTCGAGGGGAAAGTCCCAGACCAGGGCGACGACGCCGAGCTTGATGAGTACCGGCAGGCCGCCATACAGCAGCCCGAGCGCCAGCAGCGCGCCGCGCTCATTCGGGCCCTCGGCCGAGAAACCGGCCCACTGCAACAGCGGCAAGGCCACACCGACCGCCAGCGCCAGGGCCAGC
>DATLYR010000030.1 GCA_035574475.1 Nevskiales bacterium
GCCACGGATCTCGCCGCGCGCCTCCAGCCGCCGATAGACGTAGTACAGCTCGCGCCAGGGCGGCAGGTTGTCCTCGCGCTCCAGCAGACGGCGGAACACCACGCCGTAGCGGCGCAGCAGCACGCGCGCCACACGCTCTACGGCGGGATCGGCCAGCGCGCCGGGCGGCTCCGCGCGCGGCGCGCTCAGGCGCTGCAAGGCCCAGCGTCCGGCCTCGTCCACACGCTGTGTCGCCAGATGGCGTCGGCCGCGTCCCGCTGGCGCCACCAGCGCGCGCAGGCCGGCGAAGGAATCCGAGGTCACGAGGCCATGACTGACCAGTTCCGCCAGGCCTTCCTCCAACTCGGCGCGCAGCAGCCCGGTCTCGTGGAGCAGATCGCTGAAGAACGATGCCCCGTGCTCCCGCAGGCAGTCGAACACGCGCCGGGCGCGTGGGGACAGTCGCTGGATTCCGGCTTGCGCCGGAATGACGGAAGTAGAAAGCTCACCCTGCAGCCAGTCACGCCAGTGCCCGCGCTCGCACAGGACGATGGGTGTGGTCTTGACGGGTCCGCTCTTGCGGTGCTCGCCCGTCACCGGTGCGGGCGGCCGGCACCACACGATGCGGCCGGCGGCGCACAGCCGGTCCAGCATGGCCGGCAGGTAGCCGCGCACGCGCGCCGGCAGGATGTCGCTTTCCCAGGCGGCGGCCGGCACGGCAAAACCTTCCAGCTGCTGCAGCGCCAGCGCCAGCCCGCTTTCGCCTTCGCGACGCTCTTCGCCGACTCGCTGCCAGCGGAACAGGAAACGCATGAACGCTGCCGGCGGCACCGGCTGGATCTCGGCCCGGCGCCGCTCGGTACTGTAGCGGTGGATGCGCGCGAGCAGGCGGCGGTCGCACCATTCGACGACTTCTCCGAGCTGTGTTTCGGAGAAGTCGTCGTCCCGGCGAAGGCCGGGACCCAGTGACTTTGAAAGGCTCTGGATTCCGGCTTTCGCCGGAATGACGGAGGGAGAGATGAAGCTTCCGCGCATCACTCCGCCCTGCTGCTCCAGAGTCAGCAATGCCTGGCGGATGGTCGATACCGGCAAACCAAGCGGTGCTGCCAGCTGATCTTCCGTCACCGGGCCGAGTAGTTCGAGCCGGCCACGCAGGATGTCGGCCAACGCCTCTTCCGCGTCACATTCGGCATGGCCGAGCAGCGGCAGGTCGTCGGCCGGCTGCAGCTGCGGGAATAGCTTGCGGAACTGCGGCAGGCGCTCGGTGGCGACATACAGCGGCTGACCCTCTGGCGGATGCAGGAGGGTGGCGCGCCGGTGCTGACGGAGCAAGGGGAACAGGGTGGCTGCACCCTTGCCCTCTTCCGCCGTCAGGAAACCGTGCACCATCAGCGCGTCATGCAGCTCGTCGGGCGTACCGAGGTCGGGCCAGGTCTCCTGCCGGACACGTTCGATGGCCGCCGGATCTAGCCGGCCGAGATCGGCGGCTTCCTGCGGCTCGAGCAGGCCGCGGGTTCTCACCGCGCGCGTGCGACGCGCCTCGGCATCGCCGTCGTCGAGGAAGGCATAGGGGCGCGCGCCGAGTATGGCCTCCGCCAGCGGCGAAGGACTGGTCAGCTCGCGGGTGACGATCTGCACCTCGCCGCGCTCGATGCGTGCCAGCAGGCGCAGCAAGCCGTCCACGTCCATGGTCTCGTGCAGGCAGTCGTGAATGGTCTGCTGCACCAGCGGATGCTCGGGAATCTCGCGGTAGCCGTTGCCGAGGTTCTCGGCGCAGGCCAGCTGGTCCGGGAACACCACCGCGAGCAGGTCCTCGGCGTCCATGCGTTGCAGCTGCGGCGCCACGCGCTGGCCGTTGCGCATGCGCCGCACGGCGAGCGCAATGCTGGCGTTCCAGCGCCAGCGCGTGCCGAACATCGGCGCGTCCAGCAACGCCTGCACCAGCACCTCGCGCGCGCTGGCGGACTTGAGATAGCCCTTGATGTCCTCCAGCGGGAAGCTGTGCGTCGGACCCAGCGACAGTACGATGCTGTCGTCCAGCGCCGAGGCCTGCAGCTCGAAGTTGAACTGTCGGCAGAAGCGCTTGCGCAGCGCCAGGCCCCAGGCCTTGTTGATGCGCGAGCCATAGGGCGAATGGATCACCAGGTGCGTATCGCCGGCCTCGTCGAAGAAGCGCTCGAACACGATCGTATCGTGCGTCGGCAGTACCGTGAGCGCGGCCTTTGCAGCGGCGAGGTAACGCGCCAGCTGCTGTGCGGCGGCGGGTGGCAGGCCCAGATCGGTGGCGAGCCATTGAGCGACAGCTTGTACACCCCCACCCTTGCCCTCCCCCGTCAAGGGGGAGGGAACAAGATCCTTGCGCCGCCCCGCTCCCTCTCGTTCTTCCCCCTCCCCCCTTTGCGGGGGAGGGCCGGGGTGGCGGGAAGTCGGCGTCATCAACATCTGTTCCACCGTCGTCCGCAGCCGCGACACCGCCTGCGACAACTCGTCGCTGCGCCCCGGCGCCTCGCCGAACCAGAACGGCAGACTCGGCGGCTGGCCGTGCGCATCCTCGACGTAAACCTTGCCGGTCTCGATCTTGAGCATGCGGTAGGAGGTATTGCCGAGCTGGAAAATATCGCCCGGAATGCTTTCGAAGGCGAAATCCTCGCCGACGCTGCCGACCCGATGCCCCTCCGGCGACAGCACCACGTCGTAGTCGAACGGGTCCGGGATCACGCCGGCATTGGTGACGGCCGTCAGGCGCGCGCCCTTGCGCCCGCGCAGCAGGCCGTTCACCGCGTCGTAATGGATGTGCGCCGAACGCCGGCCGCGGCGGGTGGAAAAACCCTCCGCCAGCATCTGCACGACGGCGTCGAATTCGGCCCGCGCCAGCTCACGATAAGGTTCCGCGCTGCGGAAAAGCTCGTAGAGCGCCTGCACCTGCCATTCGCGGCAGGCAACCTCGGCCACGATCTGCTGCGCCAGCACGTCCAGCGGCTTGCGCGGGATGGGGATGCGGTCGAGCTCGCCGCGCCGCACGCCGTCCAGCAGTGCGGCGCATTCCACCAGGTCGTCCAGCGACAGCGGGAACAGCCGGCCCTTGGGCACCGCATTCACCGCGTGGCCGGAGCGCCCCACGCGCTGCAGGAAAGCGGCGATCGAGCGCGGCGAGCCGAGCTGGCAGACCAGGTCCACCTCACCGATGTCGATGCCCAGTTCCAGCGAGCTGGTGGCGATCAGCGCGCGCAGCTCGCCGGCTTTCAGCCGCTGCTCGGCCTTGAGGCGGTGCTCCTTGGACAGGCTGCCGTGGTGCGCGCTGACGTGTTGCTCGCCGATGCGCTCGGCCAGATGCCGCGCGGCGCGCTCAGCCAGGCGGCGTGTGTTGACGAATATCAAAGTCGTGCGATGCGCCTGCACTAGCTCGGCCAGGCGGTCGTAGAGTTCCGACCAGACCTCGTTGGCCATCACCGTTTCCAGCGGCGACTGCGGCAGCTCCAGCGCCAGGTCGCGCTCGCGCACATGGCCGGTATCGATGATGCGACAGGGCTCACCCCCCATCAGGAACGCTGCCATGCGCCCGATCGGCTTCTGCGTCGCCGAGAGCCCGATGCGCACCGGCGGCGCATGGCCCACATCACGGCACAACTGGTCCAGCCGCGCCAGCGACAGCATCAGGTGCGCGCCGCGCTTGCTGCCGGCGACCGCGTGCAGCTCATCGACAATCACCGAGCGCACGCGCGACAGCATGGTGCGGCCCGATTCCGAGGTCAGCAGGATGAACAGCGATTCCGGCGTGGTGACCAGGATGTGCGGCGGCGCGCGGCGCATGCACGCGCGCTCGAAGGCGCTGGTGTCGCCGGTGCGCACCGCGTCGCGGATGTCCACGTCCGGATAACCCAGCGCCGCCAGCTGCGCCCGGATGCCCTGCAGCGGCTCCTGCAAGTTCTTCTGGATGTCGTTGGACAGGGCCTTGAGCGGCGACACGTACAGTACGTGCACCTCGTCGCCCAAACCCTGCTCCAGCCCTTCGACGACAAGGTCGTTGAGTGCAGCCAGGAAGGCCGCCAGGGTCTTGCCCGAGCCGGTGGGTGCGGCGATCAGCGCCGGCTCGCGCCGCGCGGTGACCGCCCAGGCCCGGCGCTGCACCTCCGTCGGCTGCTCGAAACGCGAAGCGAACCAGCCCGCCACGGCAGGGTGGAACTCTTCCGGCGATACAGGCCCGCTACCGGTCCGGCCCAGGTCCAGCGATCTCTGCATGCGCCCATTATCCGCCGTGCAGGCTGGCCGGCCAAACAGAACTTCATCGTCGCCGGCGTTTCTTGCGACCCAGGGTCTGACCCCAGTGTGTCAGACAGGCGTCACGCAGATCCTCGAGGAGATGTTGCAAGTCAACGCGCGTTTCGCCCATCGAGAATCCGCCGCGTAGCTAGCGGGCTGCCAGAGGATTGCGCCAGCGCACCTGCGGAAAGCGCGCGAAATCGGCATCGGAGGAGCAAACCTCCAGCCCATGCTCCAGCGCCAGCGCCGCCAGATGCGCATCCGGCACGAGATTGGCGCCGGCATTCGCGGCAACCAGCAGCTTGCCGACGACCGCGGCGTGCTGATCGGTCGGCAGCGGAATCCAGACGTTCCGCAGTGCCAGCCATTCTTTCACCTGCTCCCAGGCTTCCACAACGGGCAGCGGCCGCTCGAACACGCGCGGATTGGTGCTGATGCGCAGAAAGCCGAGCAGGCTTGGCCATGGCAGTCCCACCCGCGGTTGCTCTCGCAACTGTGACTCGAACCAGTGGGCCGCCGGGCGATGCTGTGGCAGGTCTGCGATTTTGGCGTAAAGCAGGAGGTTGGCGTCCACCAGGATCATGAATGGGCGTCACCCTCGGTTTCGGCCAGCACCTCGGCGATGTTGTCGAGGTCGGTGCGACGCGGCTTGAGCCTGACCGGGCGCAGCCGGTAGGGCTGGCGCGGCCGATCGGCCTTGCGTTCGATCTGCTCGAGGCCCGCGCGCAAAGCCCGGTTGACGAGCTCCTTGAATTGGCCATGCTGCCGCAACCGCTTCAAGCGGGCGGCGACATCGTCGTCGAGGGTCAGTGTTGTGCGCATGCGTCAATTGTCACGCATCATGATGCTTGCGACAAGGGGCCAGGGACGTATTGTTGATTAATGAGTTGCTTTACGGCACTGTAGGACATGCCCTACATAAAACTGCAAGATCAGAATCGGCTTCATTACCTCGACATCGGGCGGGGGCCGCCGGTGGTTCTGCTGCATGGATTTGGCATGCACGCCGCGCATTGGCTGCCCTTCGTCGCGCCGCTGGCGATGCGCTACCGCTTCATCCTGCCGGACCTGCGCGGCTTCGGCCGCTCGCACCACGTCAACCTGAATCAGGACTGCCTGCTCAGCAACTACGCCGACGATGTCGAGCACCTGCTCGACACGCTCGGTCTGGGGCGTGTGCATCTGGGCGGCATCTCGATGGGCGCCTACACCGGCCTGCAGTACCTGCGCCGCCATGGCAGTGCACGGATCAAGGGTTACCTGCACATCGACCAGGCGCCGATGGCGCGCAACGTCCCCGGCTGGCGCTGGGGCCTGTTCGGCGAGCAGCACGAACGGCGCATGGACGAATTCCGCGAACTGATCGCGCTGATGGAAAGCCACGGCCGCGACACGCCCTGGCAGGCGGTGGCACCGGAAACCCGTGCGCGGCTGTGGTGCTCGCTGGCGCAGTTCATGGGGGACGCCTTCCACAACCGCAGCCTCAGTCTGGGGTTGAACTGGCTGCTGCGCCACGAACGCATCGCGCGCCGCCTGCTGCCGCCCCACAACTGGCCGGTGTATCTCGACGTGATGCGGGCCTACGTCGATCGCGATTACGACATGCGCTCGTCGCTGTCGAGCATCGACGTGCCGATGACGGTGATGGTCGGCACCGAGTCCGTCATGTATCCGGCGCCCGGCCAGATCTGGATCAAGTCGCAAGTACCGCATGCGCGGGTGGTGTGCTTCGAAAACTGCGGCCATGCCGTGATGCTGGAGAAACCGCGCCAGTTCGTCTGGGCGCTGGCGCGTTTCCTGTCCGAGAGCGCGGCCCTGTCCGGCACGGCGCGCGAGGCGATGCCGCGCAAGAAAGCGGCCTGATATGACCGTTCATTCCCGCGCTGGCGGGAATCCGGTGAGACGGATGGCTTTTTGACTGGATCCCCGTTACCGCGGGGATGACAGTATCAATCCGACCGCGTCGACAGCCAGTCCGCCGCGAACAGCCAGGTCGTGCCCGGCGCCTTGCTGCCGGCGAACACGCCGGCATGGCCGCCCGGCGCGACGATGAAGTCCTTGTCGCGCGAGCCGACGATGTCCATCACCTTCTTCGCCGCCTCGAGCGTCACGATGCGATCGTTTTCGCCGGCAATCGCCAGCAGCGAGCACTCGATGCGGTCCAGCAGCGCCTTGTCCTCCGGACCCAGCCGAAGCTTGCCCTTGGCCAGCTGATTGTCCAGCCCGACCCGCAGCACGAAGTCCTGGATGATGCCGCCCGGATAGTCGTGCATGCGGTTGAACCAGGCGGACATGGTCTGGTGCTCGGTCACATACTCGCGGTCCCACAGGTTCATCAGCAGGTCGATGTAGCTCTGCACCGTGCCCGCCGGGTTGGTCAGCTTGAAGGCGACCGAGGACATCCAGCCCGGTACGCGCAGGAACTTCGGATCGATGTCGTCCAGACGCAGCGGTACGTAACGCGCGGCCAGCCGCAGCGGCCGGTTCATGACCTCGAACAGCCGGCCGGCGATGCCGGCCTGGTGGGCATCGATCGGGCTGGCGATGGTGACGATGTTGCGCACGCCGGGGTCGTGCGACCAGCCGGCGTAGACCAGGCAGAACAGACCGCCCATGCAGTAGCCCATCAGGGTGATGTCTGTCTCGCCCGCGTCCGCGCGGACTTTCTCGATCGCCTCCGGCAGCATGCGCGTGGTGTAGTCGGCGAGGCTCAGATGCGAGTGATCCTCGTCGGGGCTGCCGAAATCCACCAGGTACACCCTGAAGCCCTGCGCCAGCAGGAAGCGCACCAGGCTGCGGTTGGGCAGCAGGTCGAAATTGAGCGGGTCCGCGGCCAGCGGTGGGACCAGCAGCACCGGCACGCGATGCTGCCCGGCACGTACCGGATAGGTTTCGCCGCCGGCGATGATTTCGGATTCCGTGAGCGGCGGGTACTTGCGTACGCTCAACAGGCCGTTTTCGTGGATCTTTTCGAAGGGGGTCTGGTTGGCGGCGATGAAGCGCTCCGCGTCCAGGCGGCGTGCGATGGCGTTGCTGACCCAGGACAGCGTGCGCTCGCCGACCCGCGCGGCAGTGCCGATCACCTGCTGGATTCTGTCCCGTCTCTGATTTTGATCGCTATCCGTATGTTTTTCCATGTGATTTTCAGGTCGGCGCAAACAAATGTCTAGTATAAACCCTCTATAGGGCTGGCGGTCGCAAGTGTGCAAACTGGTCTGCGTCGCGAGGCGCCCGCTGTGCGGCGCCGAAGACGAATCCGACCGGTACACAGCAGGAGACACCGCCATGCGCATCACGACCAAGACCCTTGTCACCGCCGCGGGTATCGCCCTGGTCGCCCCCGGCATGGCCGCTGCGGCCACCACCACTACCACCTTCCAGGTCACGGCAACCGTCACTTCTGCCTGTAGCGTCAGCGCGACCAATCTGAGCTTCGGCGCCTACGACCCGACCTCGGCGATTCCGAAGGACGCGACCAGCACGATCAACGTCACCTGTACCCTGCTGGCCCCCTATGCAGTCCGGTTGAGTGGCGGTGGTTCGGGCGACACCGCGGCGCGCGTGATGGATGGTGGCACCAGCACCGACCTGGGCTACCAGCTGTACTCCGACGCCCTGCGCACTACGGTCTGGGGTAACACC
Organism: Nevskiales bacterium; assembly: GCA_035574475.1. Classification (NCBI taxonomy): domain Bacteria; kingdom Pseudomonadati; phylum Pseudomonadota; class Gammaproteobacteria; order Nevskiales; species Nevskiales bacterium. Next base: position 7,882 of record DATLYR010000030.1, read on the forward strand.
GGCACCGATGACGTTGCCGGCGTGGGCGGCGGCTTGGTGGCCGTTCCGCACACCGTGTATGGTCGTATCGCGGCAGGTCAGGATGTGGAACCCGGCAGTTATGTGGACACGGTCACGGTTTCGGTCGACTTCTGACATGCGACATTTCCTCGGGGGCGCCCTGGCGGGCGCCCTGTTTTTTTGCAGCGCGCTGGCGGGT
>DATLYR010000031.1 GCA_035574475.1 Nevskiales bacterium
CTGCCGGTAGGCCGCCTGCGCGGCGGCCGCGTTGTGGGTGGCTTCGTGCACGCGACCGAGCTCCAGCAGCGCGTCCGCGCACGGCTTCAGCTTGAGGCTGGCTTCGAGATAGCTGCGTGCGCGCCCCCACAGCTTGTTCTGCCGGCACAGCCGCCCCGCCACCAGCAGTAGCACCGGCTCCTCGCCATGCTGCTTGAGCCAGGTCTCCACCGCCGCCAACTGCGCCACCGGATCGGCGCCCTGCAGGCTGCTGAACAGCAGCGCCAGATCGGCATCCCAGACGTGATCGAGGGCATTCCTGAGCAGTTCGATGGCCTGGTCCTGGGCACCGGCGGCCACTAGCAGGCCAGCCTGGGTGTGAACCAGCCGCGGATGGTGCCGCAGTCGCTTGGGCAATTCGGCCCAGGCCGCCCGCAGGGCCTCGGCGCCCTGGGCCGATGCGGCACGCAGCAGATGCTGCTGCGCTTGCACGGCCAGTTCCAGCCAGCGCTCGGACGGCAGCAGCCCGGTCTTCTCGATCTCCAGCAGCAGCGGATAGAGCGCCGCCCAGTCCTGCAGCCGGGCATACAGTTCCGCCAGCATCTGCCGTGCGCGCGGCTGGTCGGCCTCCAAGTGCCGCACGCGCAGCAGACTGGCCAGCGCCTGGGTCAGCTGGCCCTGCTCCATCTGCAGCTCGGCCTGGGTGAGCAGCACCGCGATCTCTGCATGCGGCTTGGCGCCGTAGGCCAGGCGCAGGTACTGGTCGCGCTTGTCCAGATCGCCGCGGCGCTGTGCCACGCGTGCCGCATAGAGGTAGTTGACTACCGACGCGTCGTGCTGCGGCGCCTGGCGGGTGATCTCGTGCTCGGCCGCGGTCCATTTGCCCTCGGCCAGCTTGATCAGGCCGCGCACCAGCGACTCGCGTGCGCGACGGTTGCGCCGGTTGCGCAGCGCCTCCCGGATATTGCCTGGCAGCAGCAGACCGAAACGCAGCAGCCGCAGCAGCAGCAAACCGGCCACCACCAGCAGCACCAGCACGAACACGAAGAAGGTCAGCGAAGTTTCGACGGTGTAGGGGCTGTAGTACAGCAGCACGTAGCCGTTGTTGCCGTAGAAGGACAGCGCGATCAGCGCACCGGCCAGAGCGATGAGCAGGAACAGCAGCAGTGGTCGCATCATGGCGTAGCGGCGGCCGCGGGCGCGGGCTTCTCCGGCGCGGCGGCCGGCGGCACCGGCGCGGCCTGGGTCGGCTTCACGCCGCGCGCCTCCATCTCGCGCCGCAGCAGGTTGAGGCTGCCGGTCACGTCGGGCAGCGTCCAGTCGAGCTGCTCGCGCTCGAGGGCGGTCAGTTCCTTGACGGCGGCCGCCACCTGCGGATCGGCCGTGTCGAAGTACTCCTCCAACCAGCGGCGCGCGCCGGCGACACCGGCACGGAAGCCTACGGTATCGCGTTGCAGCGCCGACAGCCGCGCGCTCTCCAGCTTGAGCTGCAGGTTCTGGTACAGGAAGAAGGCCTGGTCGGGCGGCAGCAACGGCTCCAGCGGCCGGTTCTCGCGCCGGATGACCACCAGCCCGCGCAGCGCGCGCGCCAGCGTCTGCAGGAAACGCTCGACGCGGCCCTGTGCCGGCGCGGCGGCTTGCGGCGACTCGGTGGCGCTGAAATTCGCCGGCACCGGCGAGCGCAGGGGCATGCGCGGCACGTTGGCGGCGAGTGTGGACACCGTCAGGGCGATGGCCTCGATGTCGGGCTGCGGGATCGCGCGCAGCGCTGCCATCTCCTGCGCGATGCGCGTGCGCACCGGCAGCAGCTGCGGATCGGCCGCCACGCCGAGTCGCTGGCTGGCGGCCTCGAGCGCGCGCAGCGCGCCGGCCACGTCGGCCTCCAGCAGCAGGCGGTCGTTGGCGTTGAGCAGCAGATACTCGACCTCGTACAGAATCCAGGTGCGGCGCCCGCCCTGGATCATGGATGACAGCTGCCCGGCCGTGGCCACGGTCTGCGCCAGCTGCTCCTCCGCCTTCGACGCGCGCTCGGTGAGCTGCGTACCGGCCGCGGCCAGGCTGTCCTGGCGCTCGGTCAGGCTGCGCAGACCGGGACGCAGACCGTCCTGGATTTCACGGCGGATCTCGTCCACGCGCAGGTCGAGGCGCTCGATCTTGCGCTCGAAGGACTTCTCCAGGTACAGCGCCCCGAGCAGTGCGATCAACCCCATCACGAAGGAGACCGCCAGTATCCACAGCGCGGTGCGCGCGGGCCGGCGGACCTGGGCGGGCGGCCGCGCCAGAATGTCCACGGGCGGGCGCGGGGCACTTGCGCTGGCTTTGGGGCTGCTGTCGGGATTCATCGCAGGCTCGCGGGGTGAAAGCGGTGGAACACTCAGTGGGCCATGTGCGCGTGCCACTCGTGCAGCGCTTCGAGGATGTCGTGATCCGAAATATGCGCCGGAATCAACGGCGTAGAGATGAAGCCGAGATCCTGCGCCATTTGTACCACACGCTGACTCGGCACCACCAGCTGCACCGCGAACAGTGCCGAACGCTGGCTGGCGAGGCTGGCCAGATGCTCCAGTGCCTCGCCGCTGGTGACCACGATCGCGTCGATGTCCGACACCAGCGCCTCCAGCTGCCGGGGCTTGATCTCGGCTGGCACGCGCCGGTACACCTCGGCCTGTTCGACCAGCGCGCCGCGGCTGCCGAGCACGCGCGGCAGCAGGTCGCGCCCGCCTTCCCCCTTGACGATCAGCACGCGCTGGCCGCGCAGATTTTGCAGCGGCGGCAACGCCAGTATGTCCTCGCTCGAGGCGCCGCTGTCGGGCGCCAGGCCCTTGCCCAGCCCCGCTTCTTCCAGCGCGCGCGCGGTGCCGGCGCCGATGCACACGCGCCGGCTCGGCCAGCGCGCACCGTCCGGCGCCAGTGCCACGCCGTTCTGCACGGCGTTGATGCTGGTGAAGATCACCCAGTCGAAATCCGCCACGCGCGCCAGCAGGGCGCGCGCCGCGGCCGGATCCTGGGGCGGCTGGATGCTGAGCAGCGGCAGTCGCACCGCCTTGCCGCCCTGCGCCTCGATCAGCTGGCACAGTGGCTCGGCCTGGTGCTCCGGGCGCGTGACCCAGACGCGCAGGCCCTGCAGTTTTCGGTTGCGCTTCATGCGGGCGTCAGTGGGGCTCCGTCAACTGCTGCAGAATGTCAGCACCGCCGTCTGCCAGCAAGCGCTCGGCCAGGCGGGCGCCCAGTTCGGCGGCGGCGTCCGGTGCGCCGCGCAGTTCCGCCTCGATCAAACGGCTGCCATCCGGCAGGCCGATGCGGGCGCGCACGCGCAGCTCGCCCGCCAGCAGCTCGGCATGGCCGGCCAGCGGCGTCTGGCAGCTGCCGCCGAGGCCGGCGTTGAGCGCGCGCTCGGCCCGCAGGCGGATGGCGGTCGCCGGATCGTTCAGGCCGGCGATCAGGGCGCGGGTGCGCTTGTCGTCACGGCGGCACTCGATCCCGATCACGCCCTGGCCGATCGCTGGCAGGCAGACGTCCGGCGGCAGCACCGCACGGATGCGCGCCGCCAGGCCCAGGCGCTTTAAGCCCGCGCAGGCCAGGATGATGGCATCGAATTGGCCCTCGTCCAGCTTGCGCAGGCGCGTCTCGACATTGCCGCGCAGCGGGCTGAAGCGCAGGTCGGGCCGGTGATGCCGCAGCTGGCACTGGCGGCGCAGGCTGGCGCTGCCGACGTGCGCGCCCTCCGGCAGCTCGTCCAGGCCGGCGAAACGAACGGAGACGAAGGCATCGCGCGGATCCTCGGCCGCCAGCACCACCGGCAGGCACAGGCCCTCCGGCAGCTGCGCCGGCACGTCCTTCATCGAATGCACGGCGAGGTCCGCGCGCTGCTCCAGCATCGCCTGCTCCAGCTCCTTGACGAACAGGCCCTTGCCGCCGACCTGCGACAGCGGGCCTTCCAGCCGCACGTCGCCGGTGGTGGTCATCGGCAGCAGCTCGACCCTGAGGCCCGGATGCGCGCGCTCGAGCAGGCCCTTGACGTGGTTGGCCTGCCACAGCGCAAGCGTACTCTTGCGGGTGGCGATGCGGAGTAAAGCGGTCACGGTGGAACTTTAATGTCTCGTCACACCGGCGAAAGCCGGTGTCCAGTGCCTTTTTAACGACGCTGGATTCCGGCCTGCGCCGGAATGACAAACAACAAATCGAGCGATTGTCGCGTGCATGTGCCTAATTTCCCGTCCCCAACAGTTTACGCACCTCGGGCAGCTTGCGGTGCGACACCGGCAGCGGTTGGGGAACGTCGCGCAGCCGCACCTGGAAGCCGAAGCCCGGGCTGCGCTCCAGCTTCTCGATGAAGCGCGTCTGCACCAGCGCCTTGCGGTGGATGCGCAGGAAGCCGCGGCCCAGGCTCTGCTCGAGCGAGTCGAGCGATTCCTCGATCAGGCACTCGCCGCGCAGGTGGCGCACGGTGGTGTACTTGCGGTCGGCGAGGAAATACAGCACCTCGTTCACCGGCACGCGGCGCAGGCCGTCGCGGGTGTGCGCGCTGATGAAACTGCGGCCGGGCGGTGCGGCGGCATCCTGCGCCGCCTGGGCCACGGCCAGCAGCTGCGCGCGCGTCGGCCGGCGCGCGCGCGCCAGCGCCTCGGCCAGCTTGTCCTGGCGCACGGGCTTGAGCAGGTAGGCGACCGGCGCGGCCTCGAAGGCGGCCAGCGCGTGTTCGGCGAACGCCGTGGTAAACACGATCGCGGGCGGCGCGGGATGCTCGGCCAGCCGCCGCGCCAGCTGCAGCCCGTCCAGGCCGGCCATGCGGATGTCGAGCAGCACCAGATCGGGCTGCGTGGTGGCGATCAGAGCGAGCCCGGCCTCGCCGTCGGCCGCCTCGCCGGCGACGGTCCAGCCCGGGATGTCCGCCAGCAGTCGCCGCAGGCGCTCGCGCGCCAGCGGCTCGTCGTCGATGATGACCAGCTTCACGCCACCACCCCCGGGCCCACCGCCGGCAGCCGCAGCCGCGCGATGAAGCGCTGCGCGCCATGCTCGGTCCGCAGTTCCGCCGCGCCGCCGTAGATCAGCGCCAGGCGCTGGCGGATGTTGTCCAGCGCGCTGCCCGCACCCAGGCTCTGCTGCGGCTCGGCTGGCACCGGATTGTCCACCTCG
>DATLYR010000032.1 GCA_035574475.1 Nevskiales bacterium
CTGGTACTGTCCGACCTGGAGGTGCTGCGCCTGCACTATGCCGAGACCCTGCGCCACTGGAACCAGCGCTTCCAGGCGGCGCGGCCGGAGTTCGCGGCACGGCTTGGCGAGCGCTTCTGCCGCATGTGGGAATTCTATCTGCAGATCTGCGAGGCGATGTTCCGCTGGGGCGATCTGGTCGTGTTTCAGCTGCAACTCGCGCACGACAACAGCAGCGTGCCGATGACGCGCGACTACCTGTACCGGCCGGAGCCGGAAGCTATGGCGCAGCGGCCGCTGTCGCGCAGGCAGTCGGGCTAGAGCAGCTCTGCATTCCCCGCCGGTCGCGCTGCCCCTGGCCTTGCGACTGCGCTATAGTCATGCGCGTTCAATTCAGGGAGCGAATCCGTGTCGATCCGTCGGCTAGCAGGGCTGGGTGTGTTGCTGCTGGTGCTGGCCGCAGCGGCCTATTGGCTGCTGCCGGCCTATGTGCTGCCGCCGATGGACATCAGCCGCAGACCGGCCGGGCAGGCCGAGCCGGTGGCGACGACCGCGCCCGTCACTTCCTACGTGTTCATCCCGCTGGCGCTGTCGGTGGACAACATCAAGCGGCTGGTCCGCGAGCGGCTCTCGGGCAAGCTGCTGACCAGCAACCTCAAGGTTCCCGGCCGCCAGCTGCAGGTATCGATCGAGCGCAACGGCACGCTGGCGCTGTGGGTGCGCGACGCCGAGCTGCACATGGTGCTGCCGATCCGGTTCCGCACCCGCGGCGACCTCGACGCCAAGGGTGAGCTGACCATCTTCACCCGCGCCAGCTTCGACGTCAGCCCGGAATGGCAGCCGCAGGTGGATGCCCGTTCGACCTTCCGCTGGGACTGGCAGCCGCGCGTCGGGGTGTGGCCGTTCCGCTTCCGCATCGGTAGCCTGCTGGCGCCGCACATCCAGGCTGCGCTTGACAAGGGCGCCGACGATTTCAGCGCGCAGGCGGCCGGGCTTTACAACCTGCGCTCGATCGCCGACGCCGGCTGGCAGCGTCTGCACGGCGCACACTTGCTGGACGCCGCGTCGCAGACCTGGCTCAACATCCAGCCGCGCGAGCTTTATCTGGAGCCGATTACCAGCGATGGCCAGGAGGTGCGGCTGAACGTCTGGATGGGCGGAGAACTCGGGCTCTCGCAGGGCGCAGAACCGGCCCCGGGCGAGGCGTTACCGCTGCCATCGCTGCGTCGCGGCGCGCCGCCATCGAAGGGGATCACGCTGTCGGCGCCGGTCACCGTGGCCTATGAACGCATGCGGGCCAGCCTGCGCGACGCCCTGCTGGGCAAGGCCCTGCCGGCCTCGAATGGCGCGAGTCTGGTGCTGACCGAGATCGATCTTTACGGGGCCGATCCTGACGCGGTGGTGGCCCTGGGCTTCGAAGGCCGCCGGCCGGGCAGCGCCTTGCCGGTACGCGGGCGCGTGTATCTGACCGGCAAGCCCGCCTACGACGCGGCCAGCCAGACCTTGAGCCTGCGCGCACTGCGCGTCACCGAGCCGCGGCTCAATCCGCTCACGCGTCATGCACGCTGGGTGGTAGAAGAGGCCGCGACCTGGGCGGCGGAGATCGAGCGCCGCACGAGTTGGGATGTCGCGCCGTTACTGGGCGAACAGCGTCAGCGGCTGGATACCCTGCTCAACCGGACCGTGGACCGCCGTTTCGATTTGTGGGGCAAGGTAACGGACGTCGCCGTCACCGGCGCCCGTGCCCAGTTGCAGGGGATCCTGTTGCAGACCCAGGTGCGCGGTGACCTGGAACTGCTGTTCGTGCCCTGACCCTGGGTGCCCGCACGAGAAAAAAGCCCGCCAATGGCGGGCTTTTTGTCATTTGGGCGACCTGGACTCGACCGATTCGCCGGGAGCGAATTGGGTCGGCCGCAAGGCCGACCTCGAAGGGCGAGGTCCATGCATGGGCCGAGCAATCAGGGACAGGTCCGTCAAAGTCTGGAAACTGGCTCCCCCGGTTGGACTCGAACCAACGACCCGCGGATTAACAGTCCGCTGCTCTACCGACTGAGCTACAGGGGAATATCAGAAAACTCAGGGCGCGTATTTTATCAGAGCACGCCCGCGATGCGCGAAACCGCCTTCTCCAGGTTGGCCTGGCTGGTGGCGAAGGACAGCCGCATGTGCCCGGGTGCGCCGAAGGCGGAGCCCGGGACCAGCGCGACGCCGGCCTTCTCGATCAGCAGTTCGCCCAACTCGAGATCGTCTTTGAGGCCGAGCCTGGCCATGGCGGCGTGGAAGCTGGGCAGGGCGTAGAAGGTGCCGTCCGAGGGGATGCATTTCACCCCCGGCAGCCGGTTCAGTGCGTCCACCAGCCAGTCGTGGCGCTGCTTGAAGGCGGCGCACATCTGCGCCACGCAGCCCTGGTCGCCGAGCAGGGCGGCCTCGGCCGCTTTCTGCGAGATCGAGGTCGGGTTGGAGGTGCTCTGTGACTGGATGTCGGTCATCGCCGTGATGAGCTTGACCGGGCCGGCGCAGTAGCCGATGCGCCAGCCGGTCATCGAATAGGCCTTCGACACGCCGTTGAGCACGATGGTCCGCTCGTACAGATCAGGGCAGGCGTTGAGGATGTTGCTGAAGCCGCCCTCGACCCAGTTGATCGGCTCGTACATGTCGTCGGTCGCGACCAGCACCTGCGGGTGTCTGAGCAGCACATCGGCCAGCGCCGCCAGCTCGGCTTTGGTATAGGCCTTTCCGGTCGGGTTGGACGGGCTGTTGATCACCAGCAGGCGCGTGCGCGGGGTGATCGCGGTCTCCAGCTGCGCCGGGCTGAGCTTGAAGCCCTGTTCCATGGTGGTGCTGACGATGACGGGCTTGCCGTCCGCCAGCAGCACCATATCCGGGTAGGACACCCAGAACGGCGCCGGGATGATGACCTCGTCGCCCTCGGACAGCAGCGCCTGGCACAGGTTGAAGAAACTCTGCTTGCCGCCGCAGGACACCAGGACCTGCTTGGGCGTGTACTTGAGCCCGTTGTCGCGCTCGAACTTCTGCACGATGGCCTGCTTGAGGCCGGGCGTGCCGCCGACGGCGGTATACTTGGTGAAGCCGTCGCGGATCGCCTTGATCGCCGCCTCCTTGATGTGCTCGGGGGTGTCGAAGTCCGGCTCGCCGGCGCCCAGGCCGACGATGTCCTTGCCGGCGGCCTGCAGCTCGGCCGCGCGCGCGGTGACCGCGAGGGTGGGCGAGGGCTTGATGCGCTGAACCCGTTGCGACAGCTTGATTTCCAAGCGATGGTCCTCAGAAAGGGGCGGTGCCGGCCCCGGACAAAACGCGCGAAATGATACTGGAACGACCCCCCGATTGCCATGCCCAGAACCGCTTCCTACCGCGATGAATCCGGGTTTGCGCTGAAGGCCGACTGGAAGCCCGCCGGCGACCAGCCGGAGGCCATTCGCGCGCTGGTGCGCGGGCTCCACGATGGGCTTTCGCACCAGACCCTGCTGGGGGTGACCGGCTCCGGCAAGACCTACACCGTCGCCAATGTCATCCAGCAGGTCCAGCGGCCGACGCTGGTGCTGGCGCCGAACAAGACCCTGGCGGCGCAGCTGTATGGTGAGTTCCGCGAGTTCTTCCCGGACAACGCGGTCGAGTACTTCGTTTCCTACTACGACTACTACCAGCCCGAGGCCTACGTCCCCTCCACGGACACCTATATCGAGAAGGACAGCTCGATCAATGAGCAGATCGAGCAGATGCGCCTGTCGGCCACCAAGGCGCTGATGGAGCGCCCGGACGCGATCATTGTCGCCACCGTTTCGGCGATCTACGGCCTGGGCGATCCGGAGCTGTATTTCCAGATGGTGCTGCACCTGGTCAAGGGCGACCGCATCAACCAGCGCGAGCTGCTGCGCCGGCTCACCGAGCTGCAGTACACGCGCAACGACCTCGACCTCGCGCGCGGCACCTACCGGGTGCGCGGCGAGACCATCGACGTGCACCCGGCCGAGTCCGATACCGAGGCGGTGCGCATCGAGCTGTTCGACGACGAGATCGAGTCGCTGAGCTACTTCGACCCGCTGACCGGCGCGCTGCTGCGCAAGGTGCCGCAGCTGACCATTTTCCACGGCAGCCACTACGTCACCCCGCGCAGCCGCCTGCTGGACGCGCTCGACCAGATCCGCGCGGAGCTGCGCGAGCGGCTGGAGCAGTTGAAGCAGGCCGGCAAGCTGCTGGAGGCGCAGCGGCTGGAGCAGCGCACGACCTTCGACCTCGAGATGATCCAGGAGATCGGCTACTGCTCCGGCATCGAGAACTACTCGCGCTACCTGTCCGGGCGCAAGCCGGGCGAGCCGCCGCCCTGCCTGCTCGACTATCTGCCACAGAATGCGCTGGTGGTGATCGACGAAAGCCACGTGACCGTGCCGCAGCTCGGCGCCATGTACAAGGGCGACCGCTCGCGCAAGGAAACGCTGGTCGAGTACGGTTTTCGCCTGCCCTCGGCGCTGGACAACCGGCCGCTGCGCTTCGACGAGTTCGAGCGCATCGTGCCGCAGGTGATCTTCGTCTCCGCCACGCCGGGACCCTACGAGCTGCAGAAGTCGGGGCAGGTGGTCGACCAGGTGGTGCGCCCGACCGGCCTGGTGGACCCCGAGGTCGAGGTGCGGCCGGCGAGCACGCAGGTGGACGACCTCTTGTCCGAGATCCGCATCCGTGCGGAGAAGAACGAGCGCGTGCTGGTCACCACTCTCACCAAGAAGATGGCCGAGGACCTGACCGACTACCTGTTCGAGAACGGCGTGCGCGTGCGCTATCTGCACTCGGACATCGACACGGTCGAACGCTCGGAGATCCTGCGCGACCTGCGCCTGGGGCAGTTCGACGTGCTGGTCGGCATCAACCTGCTGCGCGAGGGCCTGGACCTGCCGGAGGTGTCGCTGGTGGCGGTCCTGGACGCCGACAAGGAAGGCTTCCTGCGCTCCGAGCGCTCGCTGATCCAGACCATCGGCCGCTGCGCCCGCAACCTGCACGGCCGCGCGATCCTCTACGCGGATACGGTGACCGACTCGATGCAGCGCGCCATCGGCGAGACCGAGCGCCGCCGCGCCAGACAGCAGGCCTATAACAAGGCTCACGGCATCACCCCGCGCAGCATCGAGAAGGCCGTGGCCGACGTCATGCACAGCGGCTACGAGGATTATCGTCAGCAGTCCGCTCAGCAGGCCGGCGCGCAGGCGGGCAGGGGACGCGGCCGCGGGGTGAAAGTGGCCGAAGCCGCGGCAAAGTACGCCGCGATGACCCCGCAGCAGCTGTCGAAGCTGATCCAGAAGCTGGAGAAGGAGATGTACCAGCACGCCCGCGACCTGGAATTCGAGCTGGCGGCAGCCAAGCGCGACGAGCTGCGGCGGGTTCGGGAGGCGGCGCTGGAGATGCCGGTGAAACGGGCCTGAATTCAGCAGGCTGTTCTTGCCGTGGATAGCCCCATCCGGTATCGTTTGCGCCCTTGAAGCGACCCTAGGCGCGTAGCTCAGCTGGTTAGAGCACCACCTTGACATGGTGGGGGTCGGTGGTTCGAGTCCACTCGCGCCTACCACTCGGTTTTTCTTGGCGAACGTCGTGAGCTTAGAAAAACGAGTGCCCGGCGAAGGCCGGGGCCCAGTGTCTTTAGAAGCCACTGGATTCCGGCTTTCGCCGGAATGACCAATTTGACCACGCGGCCTCTCGTATCGGCCGCCACTGGAGATCGTAAATGCCTTTAATTACCTTCCCCGACGGCCAGCAGCGCAGCTTCGAGGCGCCGGTCACCGGCCTCGAGATCGCGCAGGGCATCTCGCCCTCGCTGGCCAAGAAATCCGTGGTCATCAAGGTCAACGGCGAGCTCTGGGATCTGACCCGCCCGATCAGCGCCGACGCCCGCGTCGAGCTCGTGACCCGCGACAGTCCCGAGGCGCTGGAGGTTTACCGGCACGACGCCGCACACGTGCTGGCGCAGGCGGTGCAGGAGCTGTTCCCCGGTACCCAGATCACCTTCGGTCCTGCCACCGAGACCGGTTTCTACTACGACTTCGTGCGCGACGAGCCCTTCACCGAGGCCGACCTGGCGCAGATCGAGGCGCGGATGAAGGAAATCGTCAAGCGCGACCTGCCGATCCGGCGCGAGGTCTGGGACCGCGCCCGGGCCATCGAGCATTTCAAGAAGGCCGGCGAAAGCTACAAGGCCGAGTGGATCCAGGAAGGCATCGCCCCGGACGCGGAGATCTCCATCTACCGCCAGGGCGACCAGTGGCTGGACCTGTGCACCGGCCCGCACCTGCCGTCCACCGGCCGGCTCGGCACCGCCTTCAAGCTGATGAAGGTGTCCGGCGCCTACTGGCGCGGCGACCGCAACAACGCGCAGCTGCAGCGCATCTACGGTACCGCTTTCCCCAGCGAGCAGCAGCTGAAGGACTACCTGAAGGCGCTGGAGGAGGCCGAGAAGCGCGACCATCGCAAGCTGGGTCGCAAGCTGGACTTCTTCCATCTGCAGGAAGAATCCCCGGGCATGGTGTTCTGGCACGACAAGGGCTGGCTGATCTACACCGAAATCCAGGACTACCTCCGCCGGCTGCTGCGCGCACATGGTTACCAGGAAGTCCGTACGCCGGAGATCGTCAGCCGCAGCTTGTGGGAGAAGTCAGGGCACTGGGACAAGTTCCGCGCCGAGATGTTCACCACGAACTCCGAGGAGCGGGACTTCGCGGTCAAGCCGATGAACTGCCCCTGCCACGTGCAGATCTATAACCACGGCCTGCGCAGCTACCGCGACCTGCCACTGCGCATGGCCGAGTTCGGCTCCTGCCACCGCAATGAGCCGTCCGGCGCGCTGCACGGCCTGATGCGTGTGCGCGCCTTCACCCAGGACGACGCGCACATCTTCTGCACCGAGGAACAGGTGCTGCCCGAGGTGTCGGCCTTCATCGATCTGCTGTTCCGGGTCTATCGGGACTTCGGCTTCGACGACGTGCAGATCAAGCTGTCCACCCGCCCGGCGCAGCGGGTGGGCTCGGACGAGAGCTGGGATCGCGCCGAGAAAGCGCTCGAGGACGCCCTCAACCGGAAGGGCCTGCACTGGCAGCTGCAGCCGGGCGAGGGTGCCTTCTACGGCCCCAAGATCGAGTTCTCGCTGAAGGACTGCCTCGGCCGGGTCTGGCAGTGCGGCACCATCCAGCTGGACTTCTCCATGCCGGAGCGCCTGGGTGCCGAGTACGTGGCCGAGGACAACAGCCGCAAGGTGCCGGTCATGCTGCACCGGGCTATCCTCGGCTCGCTAGAGCGTTTCATCGGCATCCTGATCGAACACCACGCCGGCGCCATGCCGCTGTGGCTGGCGCCGGTCCAGGCCGTCGTCCTGAACATCACCGACCGCCAGGCCGATTACGCGCGGGAAGTGGCCAAAACCCTCGGATTCCGCGGTCTGAGGGTCGAAACCGACTTGAGAAACGAGAAAATAGGCTTTAAAATTCGCGAGCATACGATTCAAAAGGTTCCCTACCTGGTCGTGGTGGGTGACCAGGAAGTCGAATCGCAGACGGTGGCCGTGCGCACGCGCGGTGGCGAAAACCGGGGCTCGATGACCGTGGACGAGCTGGCCGGACTCCTCGCCGCCGAGATTGCGAGCCGCGGCCGCTAGTCGTTTGGGGCTCTGTACCGCCGTAATTTCGCGGCCTGCTGGAGGACTTGGGTATTTCCGAGAAACATGATCGGCGCAATGAGGAGATCAGCGCGCCAAGGCTGAGGGTCATTGGCCCAGACGGTGCCCAGCTGGGGATCCTTTCCCGCTTCGAAGCGATCGACAAGGCGCTCGAGGCCGGGATGGATCTGGTGGAGATTTCACCGAACGCGGATCCGCCCGTGGCCAAGATCATGGACTACGGCAAGTACCTGTACCAGAAAGACAAGCAGCAGGCGCTGGCGCGCAAGAAGCAGAAGCAGATCCAGGTCAAGGAAGTGAAGTTCCGTCCGGGCACCGACGAAGGCGATTACAAGGTCAAGCTGCGCAAGGTGAACGAATTCCTGGAAGAGGGCGACAAAGTCAAGATCACATTGCGCTTCCGCGGTCGCGAGCTGGCCCATCCCGAGCTGGGAATGGCGCTGATTGACCGGATCCGCAACGAGCTGGCCGCCATCACCGTGGTCGAGCAGTTCCCGCGGCTCGAGGGCAAGATGATGGTGATGGTGCTGGCGCCGAAGAAGTAAACCTGCCGCTGTCATTCCGGCGAAAGCCGGAATCCAGCGACTTTGAGAGACACTGGACACCGGCCTCGCCGAGGTGACGGGACATCAAGAACAGAGACAGACATGCCAAAACTCAAGACCAATCGCGGCGCCGCCAAGCGCTTTCGGGCCACCGGCAAGGGCGGCTTCAAGCGTGGACAGTCGCACAAACGCCATATCCTGACCAAGAAATCCGCCAAGCGTAAGCGCCAGCTGGGCAATGTCATGCAAGTGGACAAGACCGACGTCAAGCGCGTGCGCCAGATGCTGCCGTACGCGTGAAGTGCCAGGAACTGAGTGCTGAGTAACGAAACAAACACTCAGTCCTCAGCACTGAGCACTCCGTACTCATTATCTTCGAGGTAGTTGCAATGCCAAGAGTCAAACGCGGCGTCACCAGCAAGGCCCGCCACAAAAAAGTCCTGAAGAAGGCCAAGGGCTATTACGGCGCCCGCAGCCGCACCATCAAGGCCGCACGCCAGCAGGTCATGAAGTCCGGCCAGTACGCCTATCGCGACCGCCGGGTCAAGAAGCGCGAGTTCCGGAATCTGTGGACGGTACGCATCAACGCCGCCGCCAACGAGCTTGGCCTGTCCTACAGCCGATTTATCAACGGCCTGAAGAAGGCCATGGTCCAGCTCGATCGCAAGGTGCTGGCAGACATCGCGGTGCACGACAAGGCCGCGTTCGCTAAGCTGGTCGAGAAGGCCAAGGCCGCTCTGGCCGCCTGAACCGCGCCGCAAGCGGAACCTCGGACGCAGGGGAAAGGCGCAGGCCTTTCCCCTTTTTTGTTGAGCCGTCTGTACCGGATAACGGATAACAAAATGGAAGCCCTGGAGGCATTGCTGGAGGAGTCGCTGGCCGCCATCGCCCAGGCGCCGGACCTGCGCACGCTCGACGACATCCGCGTGCGCCTGCTGGGCAAAAAGGGCGAGATCACGGCGCGACTCAAGGCGCTATCGGTGCTCGCGCCGGACGCGCGCAAGGCGGCCGGCGCCGAGGTCAATGCCGCCCGCGACCGGCTGGCGGCCGCCATCGAAGACCGCCATGGCCTGCTGCTGCGCGCCGAGATCGAGCAGAAGCTGCGGGCCGAGGCGCTGGACGTGACCCTGCCGGGTCGCGGCGAGATGCCCGGCGGGCTGCACCCGGTGACCCGTACCCTGGCGCGCATGACATCGCTGTTCCGCGCCATGGGCTTCCAGGTCGAGGAAGGCCCCGAGATCGAGGACGACTACCACAACTTCGAGGCGCTCAACATCCCGCCCGAGCATCCGGCGCGCGCCATGCACGACACCTTCTACGTGGACGGCGGCCGTCTGCTGCTGCGGACGCACACATCGCCGGTGCAGATCCGGGTGATGCGGGAGCAGAAACCGCCGATCCGCATCATTGCACCGGGCCGCGTGTATCGCACCGACTACGATCGCACGCACAGCCCGATGTTCCACCAGGTCGAGGGCCTTTACGTCGCCGAGGACGTGAGCCTGGCCGACCTCAAGGCCGACTTGCAGAATTTCCTGCGCGCGTTCTTCGAGCGCGAGCTGGAGCTGCGCTTCCGGCCTTCGTTCTTCCCCTTCACCGAGCCGTCGGCCGAGGTGGATATCTCCGACGGCCGCGGCGGCTGGTTGGAGGTCGGCGGCTGCGGCATGGTGCATCCGAAGGTACTGGAAAACGTCGGTATCGATGCCGAGCGCTATACCGGCTACGCCTTCGGTATGGGTGTGGAGCGCATGGCCATGCTGCGCTATGGCGTGGACGACCTGCGCCAGTTCTTCAACAACGACCTGCGCTTCCTGCGCCAGTTCGCGTAAGGAGCGCCCATGAAGCTGAGTGAAGCCTGGCTGCGCGAGTGGGTGGATCCCCAGCTCGATACCGCTGCGCTGGCCGAACAGCTGACCATGGCCGGCCTCGAGGTGGACATGGTGGAACCGGCCGCGCCGGCGTTCCATGACGTCGTCGTGGCGCGCATCCTGTCGACAGACCGCCATCCGAACGCCGACCGCCTGCGTGTGTGCACGGTGGAGGCTGGACAGGGTGCACCGCTGACCATCGTTTGCGGTGCCGCCAACGCCCGCGCCGGGCTGTGCGCGCCGCTGGCGCTGCCCGGCGCCGAGCTGCCGGGTGGCCTGAAAATCAGCCGCTCGACGGTGCGTGGCATCGAGTCGGCCGGCATGCTGTGCTCGGCCCGTGAACTGGGCCTGTCCGAAGATGCGGCAGGGCTGCTCGAACTGCCCGCGGATGCGCCGGTTGGTCATGCCCTGCGCGACTACCTGCAGCTCGACGATGCCGTGTTGACGCTGGAGCTGACGCCGAATCGCGGCGACTGCCTGAGCGTCATGGGCCTGGCGCGCGAAGTTGCGGTACTCAACCGGCTGCCGCTGACCGGTCCTGCGCTCGCTGCGATTGCGTCCACCAGCGATGAAATCCGCCAGGTGCGCATCGACAATGCCGCAGCCTGCCCCCGTTATGCGGGGCGCGTGGTGACTGGAATCGATCCTCGCGCGGTCACGCCGCTGTGGATGCGCGAGCGCCTGCGCCGGGCCGGTCTGCGCTGCATTCACCCGGTGGTGGATATCACCAATTACGTGCTGCTGGAACTGGGCCAGCCGATGCATGCCTTCGATCTCGCCCGGCTCCAGGGCGGGATCGTGGTGCGCAATGCGAAGCCGGGCGAAAGCCTGACGCTGCTGGACGGGCAGACCGTGGCTTTGCACGCCAGCACGCTGGTCATCGCCGATGTCGGCGGGCCGGTGGCCATGGCCGGCGTGATGGGCGGCCTGCCGACCGCGGTGAGCGCGGAAACGACCGATATTTTCTTCGAGAGTGCCTGCTTCACGCCGCAGGCGGTCGCGGGGCAGGGGCGGCGCTACAAGCTGCACACCGATTCGCTGCACCGTTTCGAGCGCGGCGTGGACCCGGCGTTGCAACTGCGTGCCCTCGAGCGCGCCACTCAACTGCTGCTGGAAATCGCCGGCGGCCAGCCCGGCCCGGTCACCGATGTGTGCAGCCCGCCGGAAGCGGCCAGCGCCATCCGCCTGCGCCATGCGCGGCTGACGCGCTTGCTGGGCGCCAGCCTTGACGCCGCGGAAGTCGAGCGCATCCTGCGCGCGCTCGACATGCGGGTGGAGGCGGGCGCCGCCGGGGAATGGCACGTCACGCCACCCAGCTGGCGTTACGACATCACCCTCGAAGCCGACCTCATCGAGGAAGTGGCGCGCATCCATGGCTATGGGCGGCTGCCGTTGCGTGCGCAGCGGGTATCCCTGCCGGCGGTGAGCGAAACGGAGAGCCGCCTGCCGGAGTCGCGGCTGCGCGAATGCCTGATCCAGCGCGGCTACCAGGAGGCGGTGACCTACAGCTTCGTCGAACCGCAGCTGCAGGCGCAGCTGGATCCGTCCGCGTCGGCCATTGATCTGGACAATCCCATCGCGGCACCGCTGGCACAGATGCGCACGACCCTGTGGAGCAGCCTGCTGCCGGCCTGGCTCTACAACGTCCAGCGGCAGCAGGAACGTGTGCGGCTGTTCGAACTGGGCATGCGCTTTGTGCGTGATCCGGCGGCACCTCATGGCATTCGTCAGGAGCCGATGCTGGCCGGGCTGGTCAGTGGCACGGCGCGACCAGAGCAATGGGCGCTGCCGGCCCGTGCGGTCGATTTCTACGACCTCAAGGCCGATGTCGAAGCCGTGTTGGCGATAGGGGGGCGTGCTGCGGAGTTCCGTATCCAGGCGCCGTTACCGGGCCGCCAGCATCCTGCGCTGCACCCCGGACAGTGCGCGCAGGTGGTATGGCGCGGCGATGGCCGGGTCATCGGCTGGCTGGGTCGCCTGAGCCCGGTGCTGGCGCTGTCCGTGCGAGGACTGGACATCGGCGCGGCCCTGCCACTGGTGTTCGAGCTGGAGGCGGCACCGCTGCGCGAGGCACACCTGCCCCTGGCACGGCCTATTCCTGAATTCCCCTTTGTTCGCAGGGACTTGGCCATTGTTATTGCAGAAGAACTCGCAGGCCAGGCCGTGCTGGATTGCATCCAGACGGCGGGCGAAGCCTTGCTTCGGGATGTCCTTATCTTTGATGTGTATCGCGGCCAAGGCCTCCAATCTGGTTTCAAGAGTGTTGCTTTAGGCTTGATTTTTCAAGATTATTCGCGCACCCTTACCGATACCGAGGTGGACCAGTCCATCGCCCGCCTGCAAGACCGGCTCAACAAGGTTCTGGGTGCAACGGTGAGGGGGTAGTCAGTGGCGTTAACCAAGGCAGAGATTGCCGACGCCTTGTTCGAGCAGCTCGGACTGAACAAGCGCGAGGCTCGCGAATTCGTCGATCTCTTCTTCGAAGAGATCCGCTCCACGCTCGAGCGCGGCGAACAGGTCAAGCTGTCCGGTTTCGGCAACTTCGAGCTGCGCAAGAAGAACCAGCGCCCCGGGCGCAATCCCAAGACCGGCGAAGAGATTCCGATTTCCGCACGGCGCGTGGTCAGCTTCCGCCCGGGGCAGAAGCTGCGCGCCAGGGTCGATTCTCATGGTGGCGCAGGCGAGTAGGAACAGCCTCCCGCCGATTCCGCAGAAGCGCTACTTCACCATCGGCGAGGTCAGCCACCTCTGTGCGGTCAAGCCGCACGTGCTGCGCTACTGGGAGCAGGAATTCCCACAACTGCGCCCCGCCAAGCGCCGCGGCAACCGCCGCTACTACCAGCGCGAGGACGTGCTGACCGTGCGCGAGATCCGCGACCTGCTCTACGGGCAGGGATTCACCATCATGGGCGCACGCCAGCGACTGCGCGAACAGCCGCGCGCGGCCCGGCACGAGGGTCACGACACGCTGACGGCGGTGCGGCGGGAGCTGGAATCCATGCTCGAATTGCTGCGTTACTGACGCAACGCGGTTTTTTGCCTTTTCCCGCCTCACCCCTTTCTGTATCATTGGCCGCCTTCGGGGCGTAGCGCAGCCTGGTAGCGCACCTGCCTGGGGGGCAGGTGGTCGCAGGTTCAAATCCTGTCGCCCCGACCAATCACTCCCTGAGCAGCACCGGATCACCTTCCCTGGTGCGACGTCCGGCCCGGCCCTCCCTGGCCGGGCGTCGGTGTCAGTTGGCGCAGCCGGATTCGTTCACGCTGTCGCCGGCGGCGGGCGGCACGCAGGGGTCGTTGTCCAGCACCTTGAGCTCGACGCGGCGGTTCTGTTCACGGCCGGCCTCCGAGTCGTTGGGCACTGCCGGACGCGATTCGCCATAACCCTTGCTGCGCAGGCGCCCGGCCTCGACGCCGGTGCCGACCAGGTAATCCTTGACCGCAGCGGCGCGCTTTTCGGACAAGTCCTGGTTGTAGCGGTCGGAGCCGATGTTGCAGGTGTGGCCCATGATCAGCACCTGTTTCACCTCCGGCGCATTCTTCAGCGTGGTGCTGACGTCATTGAGGATGGCCTTGGCCTCCGGTGTCAGCCGTGCGCTGTTGAACTCGAAGGTCACGCCCTTGAGTACGATAGGCTCTTTTTGGCTGAGGTCGATCGCTGGTGGCTCCGCTTCAGCCGGCGGGGGCGGCGGCGGAGGCGGCGGGGGGGGTGGAGGCGGCGGCGGTGCCGGTGGCGCCGGCTTTTCCGGCGGCGCACCCAGCGGGATCTGGAAGCCGAAGCTCAGCAGATGGTCGTTGGCGCTGTCGTCGCCGTCCACGTCCGCGCGCCGGAAGCGGTATTCGGCGCGGAAGGCGAGACCATACTCGTTCAGGGGCCGCAGGTAGCCCAGACCCAGGTCGTAGAAATTCACGTCGGGGTCGAAGGTCCCGAAATCGATGTGGCCCTTGGCTGCGCCCAGGATACCGAAGAAGGGATTCTGCTCCCGGTTGAAGAAATACAACCCGGTCAGACCGATGGCCTCGATGTCGGCGTCCGTGGATGGCGTGCTGTCGGTGTCCGCCGTCGTGCTGAAGCCGTACAGCTCGATGTTCCAGTGTGGTGTGAACGGCTTGCCCAGCAGCAGCTGATAGCCCAGTTCGTCCTGCAGGTCGTATTCGCTGTCGAAGATCGTATAGCTGGCCGACGGCGCGATGTAGAAGCGTTTGTCCTGTCCTTCCTCGGCGCCCGGCGCCGGTGCGGCCATGACCAGCGACAGTGCCGTGCCATACAGGATCGGTCGTTTGGCGATCTTCATGCGATATCCCCGCCTGCCTGTTGATGTGCTGTTATTGGGCCCGCAGAGGCCGACAGTGCCGGAAAGATAACCCGGATGCGCGCGACCTGCCAGCCACAGCGTCGTGCCATGCGGTTCGCAAAGCGCTGTAGTACCATACGCGGCCACTTTCCTGCGCCGCGGCATATGTCGGAAATCAAGCAGATCAGGAACAAGCTGGACGCCCTGACAGCGCGCTTCGCCGCGCTGCGGGGCTATCTTTGAGTACGACCAGCGCAAGGAGCGCCTGGCCGAAATCAATGCCGAGCTGGAAAACCCCGCGGTCTGGAACAACCCCACACGCGCGCAGGAACTGGGCCGCGAGAAGGCCCGGCTCGAAGGCCTGCTGACGCCGCTGGACGACGCCAGCCGCACGCTGGCAGAAAGCGGCGAACTGCTCGACCTGGCCGAGGCCGAGGCCGACGCGGCCATGGCCAAGGACATCGAGCAGGGACTCGAGCGCCTGGACGGCATGGCCGCGGAGCTCGAATTCCGGCGCATGTTCTCCGGCCCGATGGATGCCAACAACGCCTATTTCGACATCCAGGCCGGCACCGGTGGCACCGAGGCGCAGGACTGGGCCGAGATGCTGCTGCGCATGTACCTGCGGTTCTGCGCCGACAAGGGCTTCAAGACCGAGCTGCTGGAATGCTCCGGCGGCGAGGTGGCGGGCATCAAGTCCGCCTCGGTCTATGTGCAGGGACCGTATGCCTATGGCTGGCTGCGCACGGAGACCGGCGTGCACCGGCTGGTGCGCAAGTCACCGTTCGATTCCAATGCGCGCCGCCACACCTCGTTCGCGGCCATGTTCGTCTCGCCCGAGGTGGACGACAACATCGAGATCACGATCAACCCGGCCGACCTGCGCGTGGACACCTACCGCTCATCCGGTGCCGGCGGCCAGCACGTCAACAAGACCGATTCCGCCGTGCGCATCACGCACGCGCCGAGCGGCATCGTGGTGGCCTGCCAGACCGAGCGTTCGCAGCACCAAAACCGCGACCGCGCCATGAAAATGCTCAAGGCGAGGCTGTACGAGCTGGAACTGGAAAAGCGCAACGCCGAGAAGCGGAAGATGGAGGCGTCCAAATCCGACATCGAGTGGGGCTACCAGATCCGTTCCTACGTGCTCGACCAGTCGCGCATCAAGGACCTGCGCACCGGTGTCGAGGTGGGCGATACCCAGCGCGTGCTGGACGGCGACCTGACCCGCTTCATCGAGGCGAGCCTCAAGCAGGGCGTCGCATAAGCGTCACTGACGGGGAAGCCATCATGTCCGAACCGATCAAGCCTGCCGAGCTGCCAGCCGAGGACGAGAACCGCCTGATCGCGGTGCGTAAGGAGAAGCTCGCCCGGATCCGCGCGCGCGGCGTGGCCTTTCCGAACGATTTCCGCCGCGACGCGCTGGCCGGTGAGCTGCACGGCATGTATGGCGGCCGCAGCGGCGAGTCGCTGGAGAAGGAGGGCGTGAGCGTCAAGGTGGCGGGGCGCATGATGGCCAAGCGCGTCATGGGCAAGGCCAGCTTCACGCACATCCAGGACATGTCCGGCCGCATCCAGCTGTTCGTGCAGAAGGAGGCGGTGGGTGAGGAAGCCTACGAGCTGTTCAAGGGCCTGGACGTGGGCGACATCATCGGTGCCGAGGGCACGCTGTTCCGGACCAAGACCCACGAGCTGTCAGTACGGGTGACGCGGCTTCGCCTGCTTACCAAGTCGCTGCGCCCCCTGCCAGAGAAGTGGCACGGCCTGGCCGACCAGGAAAGCCGCTTCCGCCAGCGCGAGCTCGACCTGATCATGAATCCGGAGACGCGCAAGCTGTTCGAGACGCGCGTGAAGGTGATCAAGTTTCTGCGCAACTTCTTCGACCTGCTTGGCTTCCTGGAGGTCGAAACGCCGATGCTGCAGTCGATTCCGGGCGGTGCGGCGGCCAGGCCGTTCAAGACCTTCTACAACGCGCTCGACCGCGAGTTTTACCTGCGTATCGCGCCGGAGCTGTACCTCAAGCGCCTGGTGGTCGGCGGCTTCGAGAAGGTGTACGAGATCAACCGCAGTTTCCGCAACGAGGGGCTGTCGCCGCGGCACAACCCCGAGTTCACCATGCTGGAGTTCTACTGGGCCTACGCCGACTACCGCGATCTGATGGACCTGACCGAGACGCTGTTCCGGGATCTGGTGCAGGTGGTGCACGGGGGTACCACGCTGACCTACCAGGGTCACGCGATCGACTTCGGGAAACCCTTCGCGCACAAGACGGTCTGCGAGGCGATCCTGGAAAAAAATCCCGGCCTCGACCCGCAGCGCATGCGCGAGCTGGACTATCTGCGCCACCAGGCTGATCGGCTCGGCATCGCAGTCGAGCAGAACTGGGGCGTCGGCAAGCTGCAGCTCGAGCTGTTCGAGAAAACGGTCGAGCACGGCCTCATGGACCCGACCTTCATCACCGAGTACCCGACCGAGGTATCGCCGCTGGCCCGGCGTAACGATGCCGATCCCTTCGTCACCGACCGTTTCGAACTGTTCATCGGCGGCCGCGAGCTGGCGAACGGTTTTTCCGAGCTGAACGACGCCGAGGATCAGGCCGAGCGCTTCCGTGAGCAGGCCAAGGCCAAGGACGCCGGCGACGAAGAGGCCATGCATTTCGATACGGCCTACATCCGCGCGCTGGAGTACGGGTTGCCGCCCACGGCGGGTGAGGGCATCGGCATCGACCGCCTGGTGATGCTGCTGACCGACAGCCCCTCGATCCGCGAGGTGCTGCTGTTCCCCCAGCTACGGCCC
The DNA here is from genome assembly GCA_035574475.1 of Nevskiales bacterium. Taxonomy (NCBI): domain Bacteria; kingdom Pseudomonadati; phylum Pseudomonadota; class Gammaproteobacteria; order Nevskiales; species Nevskiales bacterium. The sequence continues at coordinate 17,153 of DATLYR010000032.1, forward strand.
GAGTCTTAGGCCTCGCCCGGCAAGGTCTGCAACTCCAGCGGCACACCGCCGGCTTCAAGACGCCAGGACTGCGGCGCGGCCTCGATCGGGATTACGGCCAGCAGCTGTACGCGACTGTGCTCGTCGCGTACGGCATCCACCACCGTGCCGCTGACATCGTCGTCGGCAAGCAGCCGTGTGCCGGGCAGGGGCAGCTCCGATGCCTCCCCTGCAAACCGGTACATGCGCCGCTTGAGCTGGCCGCGGTACTGGGTGCGGGCCACGATCTCCTGGCCGGGGTAGCAGCCCTTCCGGAAGTCGATCGCACCCAGCCGGTCGAGGTTGAGCATCTGCGGGATGAAGTGCTCGCGGGTCTCGGGGTAGATCTCGGGAATGCCGGCCGCAATCTCCGTGCGCCGATCGACCGCTGCCGTTGCCGATGCCGCTTCCAGCGTGACCCGGCTGCGCAGCACGAACAGGCGCAGGCGCGGCAGCACCAGCGGAACCAGGCGGGCCGGCAGTTGCAAGGCATAGCCCTCGCCATCGGCGGCGCGCGCAACCCGGAACAGTGCCTGCACGCGGCCCTGGGCATTGCACCAGGCGGCGAGGGCGGATGCGCCGGCGCCGATGCCGTCCACGCGCCGCGTCAGCTGGGCGTTGAGGAAGTCCGTGGCATCCGAGCCCTGCACGCGGATCACGCCATAGGCTTCGGGCGAGCGCGGTGTCTGTTCGGGGGCCGACATTGGAAAATGCTGAACGGTCAAGCGTTTGGCGCGGAATTGTAACAGCCCGCCGTAGCGTCGTTTCTATTGCGCTGCAACAGGCGCTGCGAGTAAGCTTACAGCGCTTGAAATCCCGGATAACCCCATGACCGCGCCCGAACGCTCCGCAGACACGCCCGTGCCCGCGGCCCCGGACAGTGCCGTCGAGCCGCAGGCTTCGACGGCTAGTCCTGCGCCGGCGCGCGAGATCGGCGGGCCCAAGGGGCCGGAGCCGACACGCTACGGGGACTGGGAAAAGAAAGGCCGCTGCATCGACTTTTGACGATCGGCAGGCCTTTGGCTCGCAGCCGCTTCAGGGAGTGGGAATGAGCACCAACACACCGTCTGCCGGACCCTCCGCCGCGCCCCAGCGGCCGCTGTCGCCGTTCATGATCGGGCCTTACTACCGGCCCCAGCTCACCTCGATGCTGTCCATTCTGCACCGCGCGACCGGCGTGTTCCTGTCGCTCGGCTCGGTGCTGCTGGTCGGCTGGCTGGTGGCTGCGGCCAGTGGCCCGGAAGCCTACGACTGCGCCCAGCGCATGATCCGCGCCTGGTATGGCCAGCTGCTGCTGTTCGGCTGGAGCTACGCCTTGTTCTATCACCTGTGCAACGGCATCCGGCACCTGGTCTGGGACGCCGGCTACGGTTTCGATCTCAAAAGCGTCTACTGGGGCGGCTATCTGATGGTGGTCGTCTCGATCGTGCTGACGGTGTTCGCCTGGACGCTGGCCTGGGCCTAGACCGCAGCGCCGAAGGGGAGAGGGAGTCATGAGTTTACGCAGCCCGCTGAGCCGCGCGCGCGGCCTGGGTTCGGCGAAGGACGGTGTGCACCACTGGATCTGGCAGCGGCTGACCGCCGTGGCCCTGATCCCGCTGACCTTGTGGTTCGTGGTGTCGCTCACCACCCATGCCGGCGCCGACTATGCCGCGGTTCGCGCCTGGGTTGCGACCCCGCACGTCGCGGTGTTCCTGTCCCTCTACCTCGCCACCCTGTTCCACCACTCGCAGCTCGGCCTGCAGGTGGTGATCGAGGATTACGTGCATACGCGCTGGGTGAACCTCAGCCTGCTGCTCCTGGTGAAGTTCTCGCACGTGCTGCTGGCCGCGGCCGGCATCTTCGCCGTTCTCAAGATTGCCCTGGGGCCCTCCGCATGACGGCATACAAGATCATCGACCACCAGTACGACGTCGTCGTGGTCGGCGCCGGCGGCGCCGGCCTGCGTGCCACCCTGGGCCTGGCCGAGGCGGGCCTGAAGACCGCCTGCATCTCGAAACTATTCCCGACCCGCTCGCACACGGTGGCGGCGCAGGGCGGCATCTCCGCCGCGCTCGCCAACATGGGCGAGGACAAGTGGGAATGGCACATGTACGACACCGTGAAGGGGTCGGACTGGCTGGGCGACCAGGACGCCATCGAGTACATGTGCCGCGAGGCGATCCCGGCCATCATCGAGCTGGAGCATTACGGGGTGCCGTTCAGCCGCACGGAAGAGGGCAAGATCTACCAGCGCCCCTTCGGCGGCATGACCACGCACTTCGGGAAGGGCACCGCGCAGCGCACCTGCGCCGCCGCCGACCGCACCGGCCATGCCATCCTGCATACGCTGTACCAGCAGTCCCTGCGGCAGAAGGCGCAGTTCTTCATCGAATACTTCGCCCTCGACCTGCTCATGGACGAAGAAGGCGGCTGCGTGGGCGTCATGGCGCTGGACATGGCCTCGGGCGAGATCCATCGCTTCCGCTCGCACCAGGTGATCCTGGCGACCGGTGGTTACGGGCGTGCCTACTTCTCCGCCACCTCGGCGCACACCTGCACCGGTGACGGCGGCGGCATGGTGCTGCGCGCCGGCCTGCCACTGCAGGACCTGGAGTTCGTGCAGTTCCACCCGACCGGCATCTACGGTTCCGGCTGTCTGATTACCGAGGGCGCGCGCGGCGAGGGCGGCTACCTCACCAACTCGAACGGCGAGCGCTTCATGGAGCGCTATGCGCCGAACCGCAAGGATCTGGCCTCGCGCGACGTCGTCAGCCGCGCCATGAGCATGGAGATCCGCGAGGGCCGCGGCGTTGGGCCGGAGAAGGACCACATCTTCCTGCACCTGGAGCACCTCGGTCCCGAGGTGCTGCACGAGCGCCTGCCGGGTATTTCCGAGAGTGCCAAGATCTTCGCCGGCGTGGACGTGACCAAGCAGCCCATCCCGGTGGTGCCGACGGTGCACTACAACATGGGCGGTATCCCGACGCTCTATACCGGCGAGGTGGTCACGCTCAAGGACGGCAACCCGGACAGCGTGGTGCCGGGTCTCATGGCGGTGGGCGAGGCGGCCTGCGTGTCGGTGCACGGCGCCAACCGGCTGGGCTCGAACTCGCTGCTGGACCTGGTCGTCTTCGGCCGTGCCGCGGCG
>DATLYR010000033.1 GCA_035574475.1 Nevskiales bacterium
TGTGACGCTGCCACCCCCGGCATCGTCCGACGAGGACGAGCCGCTGCAGCCGGCCATCCCCAGGATGGCGAGGGCGGGGACGGTCAGGCGGCGCATCGAGGCGGACCACATGACGCGATTGTAGTGCAAGACAATAAAAAACCCCGCGGCCGGAGGCCGCGGGGTTCTGGGCAGGCAAGACCCGCCTTAGAAAATGTAACGCACGCCTACGCGCAGCTCGTCGATGTCCAGGTCGGCACCGCCGTCCTCGAGCTCGCTCGAGCTGTAGTCTGCACCGGCGGCCCAGTTGGGCGCGAAGCCGTACAGCGCGCCCAGCTTGAAGCCCCAGCCGTCCGAGTCGCCGATGTCGGTGTACTTGACCTGGCCGTTCAGCTCGAAGTTGGCAGACATCAGCCCGCGCAGGCCGCCCGCGATGCCGAAGCCGTCGTCATCCACGTCGCCGAATCCCGGGATGTCCACTTCGACATCTTCGTACGAGACCACGCCGTAGGCGTCCAGCGTGCTGGATAGCGGGCTGCGGCCGCCCACGCCGACGTTGAAGGTGCTGACGTCGATGTTGCTGTCATCCAGGCCGACGTCGGAGTAGCTGCCATTGACGAAGAACGTATCATCGATGGCGAACGAGGCATTGAAATTGAAGCCGTCGCCATCATCACTGCCTGCGCCCGAAAGGTCGAAATCCTGGTCAGCGATGTAGTTCAGTTCTGCATAGCTGTAGCCGATCCCCTCCGCATTGGCTGCCAGGGGTAGCAGCAACAGCAACAACATCCGGTATTTACGCATCATCGCAGTCTCTCCTTGGGGTTTTTATGCGGTTTGGGGCTGAGGGCGTGAAACAGTGCCGTCAGGGTGCAGGAATGGTAGCACCGGAATGGTGCAATCAAAAGCCAGCCTTCGGGCAAGCCGTAAAGGCTGGATGTCGCAGGCGGCTCGGTCCCGACCGCGGGAGGCGGGGCTGTTAAACTGCTGTGCTTATGCCGCCGTCACTCCCCGTCCTGGTGCTGAAACCCCGCGAAGACAAGCGTCTGCGCGTCGGCCATCTGTGGATCTACAGCAACGAGGTGGACACGACCCGATCGCCGCTGAAAGGGCTGGCCCCCGGCGCGCTGTGCCGCGTGCAGGACAGCCGTGGGCAGGTACTCGGCCTGGCGACGGTCAATCCGAGTACGTTGTTGTGCGGGCGCCTGCTGACGCGCCGCGCGGACGCGGTGATCGATGAGCAATGGTTCATCCGCCGCATCCGGCGGGCGCTGGCCCTGCGCGAGCGGCTGTACACACAGCCGTTCTACCGCCTCGTGTACGGCGAGTCGGACGGGCTGCCGGGACTGGTGGTGGACCGCTACGGCGAGACCTGCGTGGTGCAGATCGGCACGGCCGGGATGGAGTGCCTCAAGCTCGAAATCATCGAGGGCCTCAAGCACACGCTGGCCCCGGCCGGCATCCTGTTCCGCAACGATGGGGCCATGCGCGAGCTGGAAGGCCTTCCCGCCTATGTCGAAGCCGTCGGCGACGTGCCCGAGGTGGTCGAGATCGAGGAGGGCGGGGTACGCTTCGCCGTGCCGCTGGCCGGCGGGCAGAAGACCGGCTGGTTCTACGACCAGCGCGCCAACCGCGACCGGCTGGGCGCCTATGTGCGGGGCAAACGTGTACTCGATGTCTTCAGTTACATCGGTGGCTGGGCCTTGCGCGCGGCGAAGTCAGGGGCGGCCGCGGTGAGCGCCGTGGACAGCTCAGCAGTCGCCTTGGAGGCCGCGCAGCGCAACGCCGCCTTGAACGGGCTGGCGCTGGAGACGCTCAAGGGCCAGGCGGCAGAAGTTCTCAAACAGCTGCGCGACGCCGGACGCCGGTTCGACGTGGTGATCGTGGATCCGCCGGCGCTGGTCAAACGCAAAAAGGACCTCGATGCCGGCGCCGAGCATTACGCCCAGCTCAATCGCCTCGCCATGCAGCTGCTGGAAGGCGACGGCATGCTGATAGCCTGCTCCTGCTCGCATCACATGAGTGAGGCGCAGCTGCAGCGCCTGCTGCTGCGCGAGGCGCGCCACCTGGGGCGCCATCTGCAGATCCTCGAGCGCGGCGGGCAGGGGCCCGACCATCCCGTACACCCTGCGATCCCCGAGACCTTCTATCTCAAGGCCTTTTTCTGTCGTGTGCTGGATGCCGGGGGCTGACGGCCCAATGCTAGAATCCGGACTCGAATTTCCGGCCTGACAATACTGGAAGGGCATGCTGACCCACCCCGGCTTCGATCCCGTCGCGCTCAAGCTCGGCCCCGTCGCCATCCACTGGTACGGGCTGATGTACCTGATTGCGTTCTACCTCGGCTGGTGGCTGGCCACGCGCCGCGCCCGTGCGACGGGCTCGGGCTGGACGCCGCAGCAGATGACGGACCTGCTGTTCTACGTCGTGCTGGGCGTGATCCTGGGCGGACGCATCGGTTATGTGCTGTTCTACGGCTTCGAGTGGTTCGTCGAGAATCCGCTGGTGCTGTTCAAGATCTGGGAAGGCGGCATGTCCTTCCACGGCGGCCTGCTCGGTGTGTTGGCGGCGTATGCGATCTATGCGCGCCTGAACGGCCGCTCCTTCTTCGAGGTGGCCGATTTCCTCGCACCGCTGTACCCGATCGGCCTGTTTCTGGGCCGCATCGGCAATTTCATCAATGCCGAGCTGTGGGGGCGGCCGACCGACCTGCCCTGGGGCATGGTGTTCCCCAACGCCGGCCCCGAGCCGCGTCATCCCTCGCAGCTGTACGAGGCCGGTCTTGAAGGCCTGCTGCTGTTCGCGATCCTGTGGTGGTACTCGGCCAGGCCGCGTCCACGCATGGCGGTGTCGGCGCTGTTCGCGCTGCTCTACGGACTGTTCCGCTTCGCCGTCGAGTTCGCGCGCGAGCCGGATGCGCACCTCGGCTACCTGGCCTTCGGCTGGCTCACCATGGGCATGCTGCTGTGCCTGCCGATGATCCTGATCGGCGCGGGCCTGCTGTGGTATGCCTACCGCCGCGCGGCGAGGGTGGCCTGATGCGCCAGTATCTCGACCTGATGCAGCGCGTGCTCGACGAGGGCGTGCGCAAGGAAGACCGCACCGGCACCGGCACCCTGAGCGTGTTCGGCCACCAGATGCGCTTCGATCTGGCGCAGGGCTTCCCGCTGCTGACCACCAAGAAGCTGCACCTGAAGTCCATCATCCATGAGCTGCTGTGGTTCCTGAAGGGCGACACCAACACCGCCTACCTCAAGCAAAACGGCGTCAGCATCTGGGACGAGTGGGCGACCGAGAGCGGTGAGCTGGGGCCGGTGTACGGCTACCAGTGGCGCAGCTGGCCGCTGCCGAACGGCGGGCATGTGGACCAGATCGCGCAGCTGCTGCAGCAGATCCGCAGCAAGCCGCACAGCCGGCGGCTGATCGTTTCGGCCTGGAACGTCGCCGACCTGCCGGACGAGAGCCTCAAGCCGCAGGACAACGTGAAGCAGGGGCGGATGGCGCTGGCACCCTGCCATGCCTTCTTCCAGTTTTACGTCGCGGACGGCCGGCTGTCCTGCCAGATGTACCAGCGCAGCGCCGATGTGTTCCTGGGCGTGCCCTTCAACATCGCCTCCTATGCGCTGCTGACGATGATGATCGCGCAGGTCTGCGACCTGGCGCCGGGCGAGTTCGTGCATGTGCTGGGCGACACGCACCTGTATCTGAACCACCTCGAACAGGCCCGCGAGCAGCTCAGGCGCGAGCCCTACCCCCTGCCGACGATGCGGATCAATCCCGAGGTCAAGGACCTGTTCGCGTTCCGCTACGAGGATTTCCGCCTGGAGAATTACCAGGCGCATCCGCACATCAAGGCGCCGATCGCGGTGTGAGCATGCCCCGTATCTCGATCGTCGTGGCGATGGACGAGAACGGGCTGATCGGTGCGCGCAACGGGCTGCCCTGGCGCCTGCCCAACGATCTCAGGCACTTCAAGCGCACGACCCTGGGCAAGCCGGTGCTGATGGGGCGCAGGACCTGGGAATCGCTCGGCAAACCCTTGCCGGAGCGCCAGAACCTGGTGATGTCGCGCGATGCGGCCTTCCATCCTGACGGCGCCAAGATCGTGCGCACGCTGGAGGGCGCGCTGCGCCTGGCCGAGGCGGACGGCTTCGAGGAGCTGATGGTGATCGGTGGTGCGCAGGTATATGCGCTGGCCTTACCACGTGCCGACACACTGTATCTCACGCGCGTGCATGCGCGCTTCCAGGGCGACACCTGGTTCCCGGCCGTGGATTGGTCGGAGTGGCTGCGCGAGTCCGTCGAGCCCCAGCCTGCCGACGAGAAGAATCCTTTCCCGCACAGCTTCGAGATCTGGCAGCGGCTGCCGTCGGCGGCCTGAAGATTCTCGGGCCGCGTTGTCGCTTCGGGAGGGGCTGGGGTAAGGTTAGGGCGGTTCGTGACCCCTATTCCACCGGGAGGCTGACATGGCGGATCTCAAGGCCCAGTTCGAGAAGGCGCAGGCGGACGTCAAGACCCTGACCAAGCGCCCGAGCAACGACGACATGCTGTTCCTGTACGCGCACTTCAAGCAGGCCAGCGCCGGCGATGTGTCCGGTTCGCGCCCCGGCATGATGGACATGGTGGGCCGCGCCAAGTACGACGCCTGGGCCAAGCTCAAGGGCATGAGCAAGGACGACGCGATGAAAAAGTACATCGCCAAGGTCGAGGCGCTGCTCAAGACCCACCGCTAGCAGCCGTTGCCGCACGCCATGCCCGTTGCTCTGTCCCGCTCGCGGGAGAGAGGGGGCAGGTGCTAGAGCCGGGTACGTCCGGCCCAGTCGCGCGCGAACTGCATCGCCACGCGCCCGCTGCGCGAGCCGCGCATCAGCGCATAGCGCAGGGCCTCGGCCTGCAGCTCGGCGCCCGCTGTTTCCTCCACGCCCAGCGCGCGCAGGTGGTGCCGGACGATCTCCAGGTACTGTTCCTGGCTGAAGGGATAGAACGACAGCCATAACCCGAAGCGCTCGGACAGCGAGATCTTCTCCTCGACCGCCTCGCCGTGGTGGATTTCGGTGTCCACCAGCTGCGCCGGTTCGTTGTCGCTGTGGAATTCCGGCAGCAGGTGCCGGCGATTGCTGGTGGCGTAGATCAGCACGTTGTCGGGCGCCGCGACGATGGAGCCGTCCATCAGCGCCTTGAGCGCCTTGTAGCTGGGGTCGTTCGCCTCGAAGGACAGATCGTCGGCGAAGATGATGTAGCGCTCGCGGCGCCCGTACAGCGGTTCGACGATGTCCGGCAGGTCGGTCAGCTCGCCGGACTCGGCCTCGATCAGGCGCAGGCCCTGGCTGGCGTATTCGTTGAGCAGCGCCTTGATCAGCGAGGACTTGCCGGTGCCGCGCGAGCCCCACAGCAGCGCATTGTTGGCCGGCAGGCCCTTGACGAACTGGCGCGTGTTGCGATCCAGCTCGGCCTTCTGCCGGTCGATGCCGAGCAGGTCCGCCAGCCGGATACGGTGCGGGTGGGCGACCGGCTGCAACCGGCCGGCACCCGCGCCGCGCCGTCGCCACCGGTAGGCGATGATCTTGCTTCCGCGTGCGGCCGATCGGCGTGTGCTCATGCCAGCTTCCGGTACCTGAGCCGGTGCGGCTGGTCGGCCTCCGCGCCCAGGCGGCGCTTGCGGTCCGCTTCGTAGTCCTGGAAGTTGCCTTCCAGGAACACGATCTGGCCGTCGTCCTCGAACGACAGGATGTGCGTGGCGATGCGGTCCAGGAACCAGCGGTCGTGCGAGATCACCATCACGCAGCCGGCGAAGTCGAGCAGGGCCTCTTCCAGCGCGCGCAGGGTTTCCACGTCGAGGTCGTTGGTCGGCTCGTCCAGCAGCAGCAGGTTGCCGCCGCTCTTCAGCATCTTGGCCAGGTGCAGACGGTTGCGCTCGCCGCCAGACAGCATGCCGACCTGCTTCTGCTGGTCGTTGCCCTTGAAGTTGAAGCGGCCCAGGTAGGCGCGCGAGGGAATCTCGTACTTGCCGACCTGGATGATGTCCTGGCCGCCGGAGACTTCCTCCCACACGGTCTTCTTGTCGTCGAGGGCGTCGCGGCTCTGGTCCACGTAGGACAGCTGCACGGTCTCGCCGATGCGCACCGTGCCGCCGTCGGGTTTTTCCTGGCCGGTGATCAGCCGGAACAGCGTGGTCTTGCCGGCGCCGTTGGGGCCGATGATGCCGACGATCGCGCCCTTGGGCACGTTGAAGCTGAGCTTGTCGTACAGCACCCGGTCGCCGAACTTCTTGGTCACGTCCTTGAATTCGACCACCCGGTCGCCCAGGCGCTGCGCGGTCGGGATGTAGATCTCTTTGGTTTCGCTGCGCTTCTGGTATTCCTGCGAGGACAGCTCCTCGAAGGCCTTCAGGCGCGCCTTGGACTTGGCCTGGCGCGCCTTGGGGTTGGCGCGCACCCATTCCAGCTCCGCGGCGATCGCCTTCTGGCGCGCGGCTTCGGCCTTCTCTTCCTGCTGCAGGCGCTTGTCCTTCTGATCCAGCCAGGACGAGTAATTGCCCTGCCAGGGGATGCCGTGGCCGCGGTCCAGCTCCAGGATCCAGCCGGCGACGTTGTCGAGGAAGTAGCGGTCGTGGGTCACGGCAATCACCGTGCCCGGGAATTCCTTGAGGAAGCGCTCCAGCCAGGCCACCGATTCCGCGTCGAGATGGTTGGTGGGCTCGTCCAGCAGCAGCATGTCGGGCTTGGACAGCAGCAGCCGGCACAGCGCCACGCGGCGCTTCTCGCCGCCGGACAGCTTGTTCACATCGGCATCCCAGGGCGGCAGGCGCAGGGCGTCGGCGGCCTTTTCCAGGATCACCTCGAGGTTATGGCCGTCGTGCGCCTGCAGGAAGCCCTCCAGCTCGGCCTGGCGCGCGGCCAGCTTGTCGTAGTCGGCACCTTCCTCGGCATAGGCGGCATAGACCTGCTCCAGTTCCTTCTGCGCCTCGATGATGTCGGCCACGCCGTCCTCGACGTTGCCGCGTACGTCCTTCGCGGGATCGAGCTGCGGCTCCTGCGGCAGGTAGCCGATCTTGATGCCCGGCATCGGTCGCGCCTCGCCCGTGTGTTCCTTGTCCACGCCGGCCATGATGCGCAGCAGGGTGGACTTGCCGGCGCCGTTCAGGCCCAGCACCCCGATCTTGGCCCCGGGGAAGAAGGACAGGGAGATGTCGCGCAGGATCTCGCGCTTGGGCGGCACGACCTTGCCAACCCGGTTCATCGTGTAGATGTACTGGCTCATGTCAGAAACTGTGGTAGAGAACTGCGGAGAAGAGGCGACAGGATAACAGGATTTACCGGATCAACAGGTTGGGTGGGGTTTTTACAAGGACGTTTCCACCCTCGAAATCCTGTCCAATCCTGGCCTGCCTTTCTCAAGCATTCCGAGAGCCGCCTGCAGGGCAGGCTCCTACAGAATCGGGCTTTCGATCTCCAGCGCCTTGCTCGGCTCTTCCTCGATCGTCGGCGGCTCGCTGAGTTCCTCCGGCGGCGGCAGATTCTCGCCGCTGGTCATCCACACCAGGATGTCGTAGTAGCTGCGGATGTTGTTGACATAACCCACCGCCTCGTAGCCGCGCGCGTAACCGTACTTGGTCAGGCGGTGCCACTTGGGCTGGGTCAGCAGCAGCAGGCTCTTGCGCACGTCCACCCAGCGGTCCGGATTCCCGCCCCACAGCTTGGTGATGTTGCGCGCATCCAGCACCGCGCCCCAGCCCTGGTTATAGGAGGCCAGCGCCATCCAGGTGCGGTCCGGCTCGGGAATGCTGTCCGGCAGCTTGCTGTAGATGTATTTGAGGTAGCGGGCGCCGCCCATGATGCTCTGGTAGGGGTCGAGCCGGTTGACGCCGACGAAGCGGGCCGTGGCCTCGGTCAGCATCATCAGCCCGCGCACGCCGGTCGGGCTGACGGCGCCGGGATTCCAGTGCGATTCCTGGTAGCCCATGGCGGCCAGCAGCCGCCAGTCGATGCCGGTTTCGGCGCCGGCCTGCTCGAAGATCTGGCGATAGACCGGCAGCACGGATTCGACCTGCTTGGCGAAGGTCTGGCCGCCGACGTAGCCCTCGTTGTCCTCGTAGCCGAAATGGCGGTCGATCAGCCGGTCGAGCTCGGTGTCCTCGCGGATGCGCTGGAAGAAGGTTTCGACCGCGGCCAGGAATTCACCGTTCGCCTGGCGCGGCATCGCCCAGGCCAGCGCCTCCGGCTCGCCCAGCACGAAGGCCACGCGCAGCTGCGGGTAATAGCGCGAGTTGATGGCGATCAGCCGCGAATCTGCCACCGTGAACGCAGCCTGGCCCTCGGCCACCTGCGCCAGCAGGGCTTCGCTGTCGGTGTCCGGCACTTCCTTGATCACGAGGCCCGGATAGGCGTCCTTGATCGCCGCCAGCTTCTCGCCATCGCTCCCGCCGGCAGGAATCAGCACCGGCGCGTCGACCTCGGCCAGCGATTTGGGGCGCTCCCGGCCGACGCGGTAGACCAGCTCGGCGGTCACGCTCATCACCTCCGGGCCGAAGCGCACCCGGCGCTCGCGCTCCGGCGTGCGGGTCAGGCCGCCGGCCAGATGGGCGCGGCCGCTGCGCAGCGCATCGATGGCCTCCTGCGGGTTGTTGACCACGACGACCTCGAGTTCGACGCCCAGTTCCTCGGCAAACAGCTTGGCCAGCTCGTACTCGAAGCCGGTCGCGCCGACGGTGGGGCCGAGCGCCGTCTGGTAGTAGGTGGTGGCGCTGTTGAAAGTGGCCAGCTTGAGTCGTCCTTCCGCCTGGATCCGTTCCAGCAGCGTGACCTGCGGTGAGCAGGTCCCGATGGCCAGGCACAGGGCCAGCCCGGAGCCCAGACGGAGCCAGTCGGCGGGGGTCATGCGGCGGTGCAGCTCGCGCAGCAGCCGGCCGAGCGGGGCCGCGAAGCCCCGGTATTCGGTCAGCAGCCGGCGCGCGAGCGCCGCCAGGGCCCGGGTCGAGGCGACTGTGACTTTGCGCAGCGTTCCTTTAAAATTATCGTTCTTGCGCACGGGTGGTCGTTGGACACCTTTGCCAGCGTTTCCGGAGAGGTACCGAAGCGGTCATAACGGCGCCGACTCGAAATCGGATGGTCGGGTAATACCGGCACGTGGGTTCGAATCCCACCCTCTCCGCCAGTTTCGCCCGGGGCGCGCCCCGTCCCGGGAAAATGCGGATTACTGATCATACATTGTCCACCGGGATCGCATGACGCAAGCCGCCAGACGCAAGCTGTACCGCGTGACTTTCCTCAGCCAGGGCAAGGTGTACGAGGTTTACGCGCGCAAGGTCAGCCAGAGCGGCCTGTATGCCTTCATCGAGATCGAACAGCTGGTGTTCGGCGAGCGCAGCAGCGTGGTGGTGGACCCGGCCGAGGAAAGGCTCAAGACCGAGTTCGCCGACGTGGTGCGCTCCTATATCCCCATGCACGCCGTGCTGCGCATCGACGAGGTGAGCAAGCAGGGCGTCGCCAAGATTTCCGAGGCCGGCGAGGGGTCCAAGGTCACACCGTTCCCGGTGTATACCCCGGGCGACCGGATCAAGGGTTAAGGGAAGCCGGGTGCGCTTCGCTTACCTGGGCAGTGGCAGCCGCGGCAACGCGGCGCTGATCCAGGCGGGCCGCACCCTGTTGCTGCTGGACTGCGGTTTTTCCGTGGCCGAAACCGAACGCCGGCTGGCGCGGCTGGGCGTGACCCCGGCCGATCTCGCCGCCATCGTCGTGACACACGAGCATGCCGACCACCTCGGCGGCGTGGCGCGGCTGGCGCGCAAGCACCGGCTGCCGGTGTGGATGACGCGGGGCACCCACGCGGCCTGGCTGGAGCGCGACGTCCCGATGCCGGAATTCTGCTGCGCGCACACGGCCTTTGCCCTGGGCGACATCGAGCTTGCGCCTTATCCGGTCCCGCACGACGCGCGCGAGCCCTGCCAGTTCGTCTTTTCCGACGGGCAGCGGCGCATCGGCGTGCTGTCGGACGCGGGCCACATCACCCCGCACATCCGCGCCAGCCTGAGCGGCTGCGACGCACTGCTGCTGGAATGCAACCACGACCCCGCGATGCTGGCGGACGGGCCTTACCCGGAGCGGCTCAAGGCCCGCGTCGGTGGACCGCTCGGGCATCTGAGCAATGCGCAGGCGGCCGCCCTGCTGGGCGAGATCGACGTGTCGCGGCTGCAGCACCTGGTGGCGACGCATATCAGCGAAACCAACAACCGGCCCGGACTGGTACGCGCGGCGCTCGCCGCGGCGCTGAACTGTGACCCGGGCTGGATTGCAGTGGCCGAACAGGAACAGGGTCTGGATTGGCGGGAAGTGAGCT
>DATLYR010000034.1 GCA_035574475.1 Nevskiales bacterium
GATGGGACGAGCCGACGCCGCGCGCGCCTTCGTGCCCGGCGCCGAGATCAAGGAAATCCTGTTGCCGCACAACCAGATCTCCGCGACCCTGGCGCTGAGCCCGACGTTGAGCCTGATGGGCTATTACAAGCTCGAGTTCGATCCGACCCAGCTGTTTCCCTACGGCCACTATTTCTCGCCGTCGGATGCCGTCGGGCCGGGTGCCACCTTCGTGTACGGTTCGATCAATCCCGCCTTCGGGGACGGCTGTCCGGGGCTGTTCAACATCACTCCCTTGGGCGATCTGAGCTTCATATGCAATGTGGGCGGGCTGGGCGGTCCGCTGCTGAATGCCGAGCCCAACATCCTCACGCTCCGCGGGCCCGACATCGAGCCGGACAAGGACGGTCAGTGGGGTCTGGGCGCGAGCTATCAGATCACCCCGTCGGTCAACCTGGGCTTCTACCACATCAAGTACCACAGCCCGAACCCGACCGTGCAGCTCAACTTCGGCTGCGCCAAGTTCGGCGACCTGCCGCCGGAGCTGTTGGGCTTGCCGACCGGCCCACTGGTCGAGCTCGACACCTGTCTGCTGAACCAGGAAGTACCGGTCACCTACCAGGTCAAGTACTTCGACAACATCGAGATGAACGCCATCAGCGCTTCGGGCGTGATCGGTGGCATCAGTGTGACCGCCGAGCTGGCTCAGCGCGATGGCATCGATGTCCAGGCGCTGGCGCGCGTGTCGGGCGTTCCCAGCCCCATCTTCACCCGCGGCAAGGTCAACCAGCTGCTGCTGTCGGCGCTGTATGTCGCCAACCCCAAATTCCTGCTCGACGAAATCGCCGCCATCGGCGAGCTGGCCCATTTCCGGGTCGAGGATTTCGAGCCCATCCAGGCGCGTAACGGACTCGTCCCTGCCGGAAATGGCGACGTGCTGTTCACCGACGACAAGTCCACCGGCTTCCAGATGCTGGCGTTGGGCAAGAAGCGCAATGCCTTCCCGGGCTGGGACATCCTGACCAGCTTCACCTACGGCGAAATCTTCAAGGGCAATCCACCGATCACGGGCGCGTTCGGCGCCTTGTTCGGCGAGGGGGACCGCCGGTTCAGTCTGAACTTCGGTGTCCAGCATCTGCAGAACCTGGAGATCGGCGTCGGTTACAACTGGCTGCTCGGCGATGCGGATGCGCAGATGGCCAGCGACAAGGATCCGGATGCCTATACCGTCCCGCAGAATCCCTTCGTAGACCGCGATTACGCGACGCTGACCATCAAATACAATCTGTGATGGCCGCTGGCGCACCGGTGTAAGCCGGTGCGCTCTGCGGCTCCTGTGAATGAACTTCGGGCCGCATGAGTACAGCCGCGATCGATCCCAAGGAATTCCGCCGTGCCCTCGGCAGTTTCGCCACCGGCGTCACCATCATCACCACCCGTGCCGCCGATGGCAGCCCCGTCGGCCTGACCTGCAGCAGCTTCAACTCTGTTTCGCTCAATCCGCCACTGGTGCTGTGGAGCCTGGAGAACACTGCCAAGAGCCTGCCGGTGTTCCAGAGCGTGCCGCACTGGGCGGTGCACGTGCTGGCGGCCGACCAAGAGGCGCTTTCGACCCGGTTCGCACGTCGCGGCGAGGACAAATTCGCCGGTCTGGAGCTGGAGACTGGCGTCGGCGGCACGCCGATGCTGCGCGGCTGCAGCGCGCGTTTCCAGTGTCGCACCGCGTTCCAGTACGACGGCGGTGACCACACCATCTTCGTCGGCGAGGTACTGAGCTTCGATCGCAGCGAGGCCCCTCCACTGGTATTCCATGGCGGCCGCTACGCGCACGCGACCCGGCGCGAAGCGCTCAAGCCGCGCAGTGCCTATCTGGCCGGCAGCTTCGGCGAGGATTTCCTCGGCTACCTGCTGGGGCGCAGCCATTTCCGCTTCTTCGCCCAGATCCGCCCGTACCTGGTCGAGGCCGGTCTGAGCGACGAGGAGTTTTACGTGCTGTCCTCGCTCACGCTCAAGCGTGGTATGACCGCCAGCGACCTGACCGCCGGCATGGCCGGCGTGTTGGACGACGCCACCCGGCGCAACCTGGCGGCGCTGATCGAGCGCGGGCTGGTGCAGGTCTGCGCCAACGGCGATGAGCCGACCGAGGCCACCTACGAACTGACGGAGGCCGGCCGCCGCTGCGCGCTACGCCTGATCTCCGCCGCCAAGGCGGTGGAGTCGCAGGTGCTGGAGCGCATGGGCGTGGCCGACGCACCGGTGCTGAAATCCCTGCTGAACCGGCTGCTGACGGTCATCGATCCCGCGGCAGCCGTGCTGTGGGAAGACTCGGGCGAGGACAGCGATAACGAGCGTGCCGGCTAGGTGGGATTCCGACACGCTCTGATGGGGTTGTAGGAGCGTGCCGCGCACGCGACTCTTCGATCAGTACGCGTCGGGTCGCGTGCGGGGCACGCTCCTACTAGAACCTATGTGCTCGCGACCGCGAAGCGCATGATCAAGGCATGTAGTGCCCGCCGTTGACGTCCAGCGAGGCGCCGGTCACCACGCTGGCGTAGTCCGACACCATGAACAGCGCGGCGCGGGCGCATTCCTCGTCCGGCGGGATGCGGCCGATCGGGATCTGCGAGGCCACCTGGGCCACCAGCGACTCTACCGGCAGCTTGTGCTGCTGCGCCTGCCATTCCATGTAAGCCTGCACCGGCGCGCCCCACATCCAGCCCATGTGCACGGTGTTGACGCGGATGCCATCCGGGCCCAGCTCCTTGGCCAGCCACTTGGCCGAGTTGGCCAGCGCGGCCTTCGAGGCCGCATAGCCGGCCTCGCCCAGCGGCGGCACCTGGCGCACGGCCATGGTGTTGATCATGACGATCGCGCCCTTCTTCTGCTGCTTCATCTGCGGGATCACGGCCTGGGTCAGCTTGAGCGTGCCGATCAGGTTGGTGGCGATCGGGCCCGTCAGCCAGGCGTCCAGGTCGGCATTCGACACATAGTCCATGTCGCCGTGGAAGAAGGCGCTGTTGACCAGCGCGTCGATGCGGCCGAAGGTCTTGACCGTGGCGTCCACCAGGGCCGCGCAGGAGGCGCGGTCGGTGATGTCGCAAACTTGCTTGAGCACCCGGGTTTTCACACCCAGGGCCCGGATGCGCTGCTCCGCGTCGTCCAGCTTCTGCGCGCTGCGTGCGCCGCAGACCACGCCGGCAGCGCCCTCGCGCGCGGCCTCGATGGCGAGCTTCACGCCCAGGCCGGGGCCGATGCCGGACACGATCACGACTTTGTCCTTTAAAAGCATTGCAGTGACTCCAGTAGGGTGCGCACTGCGCACCGTTTGCGATGTGGCCCGTGGGCCCGTTGCGCCGCTACGCAATATACCGCCTGCGGTACTCCGCGAAATCGCGCCGAATCTGCTCCGCCGTCAGGCCGAAATGCTCGCCGGCATACTCGTGTGCGGCGCGCGTGCTGCGACGGTTGTCTTCCAGCCACGCTCTCATCGCTCGTTCCGCAGTGGGCGTCAATTCGAGACCGGCCCAGGCATAGATGTCGCGCACGACCGCCAGCGGCCGCTGCACCGTGTCCTCGAAGCGCACGTCGTGGAAAGCCGCCGGCTGTTCGTCACGCACGGCCATCGTGACCTTGAAGGCGCGCGCCATGAGCGCATGCCACTCCTGGCCGGCCGCGGCCGGGTCCACGTCCGTGCTGTAAATGTGCCATAGCGTGTCGATGAAGCTGGCGATGGACGGGATGGTGTCCACCGGGTCGCGGTGCGTCTGGATGATGCGCGCGCCCGGGAATTCCGCCAGCAGCAGCCGCATGCGCAGCAGGTGATGCGGTGCCTTCAGCACCCAGCGCGTGGCGCGGATGCCACGTTGGCGCTTCTGCCATTGCAGGAAGCGCATGGCGCGCTTGAGATAGTCGTAGGCCGGTTTCTCGCTGACGCCGTAGAGCCAGTTCATGTACGAAGGCACGTTGGCGTAGGCGTTGAAGGCCGCCATGAAGGAGTGCTCCATGAGCATCAGCTCCTCGTCGGCCTGGTCGGCATCCATCGGATGGATGGAGAGCAGCTTGGGCATGGCCTCGACCATGACCTTGACCTCGCCGCGGGCGCGTTCGATGCGCTGCACGGGGTTCTGCAGCGATTCGCCTGGGAAGGGCACCGGATAGCGCGTCTCCCACCAGGCCATGGAGTACAGCTGCGGGTCGCAGGCCAGCAGGCGCTGCAGCAGGGTAGTGCCGGTGCGCGGCAGGCCGACGATCACCAGCGGCGGCGCGAGCGGCTCCTGCGCGATCTCCGGGTGGTCCTTGAAGTACTGCTCGATGCGCAGGCGGTTGACCAGCAGTTCCACAAACTTGCCGTGCAGCAGCTGGCGGCCGAGATCCGACAGCTTGGCCTCGGTCTCGAGCGAATGGCACAGGACCTCGAGCGCCTTGCGGAAGCTGGGATCGCCAAAGTCATCCAGACCACCGGCCTGGCGCGTGGCTTCGGCGAGCAGGGCCGCAGGCTCGAATTTCAGTGCGTTACTCATGGCATGGCCGGCAGGAATCGCGGCTGAAGCCGCTCCTACCGCTGTCCTCGTGTAGGAGCGGCTTTAGCCGCGACAGCGCGGCCGATATCACTCCATTTCACCACCCGCGTTTCGGGATGCACATGCTCCTCGGCGCCGACCCAGCGCAGGCACAGGGTGCCGTTGTCATGGCCGGCGGTTTCCAGCCAGTTGGGATGGCCCGGGTCCTGGTGCGCCAGCACCAGCGTCACGCCGCCGTCGGCATCGGGCTTCGCGGTATGCGCGTTGTGGTGGATGCGGTGGTAGCGGTAGTCCAGCGACTCCATCCAGTAGTTGTTGACCTGCAGGTTCCAGAAGCGGCACTTCGGGATGCGCGGGATATGGATCACCAGCGCCTCGTCCGGGGCCAGCTTCCAGTGCGAGTGGTAGTAGAAGATGTTGGGATCGCCGCCGACGCGCTGGCACAGGGCCTGGTCGGCCGGCGGCAGCCGGTTGCTGTGCGGCAGGTAGCTCTGCGCCCAGTCGGCGAACAGTTTCGCGGTGCCCTCGACGAAGCGCGCGGTGTTGATCAGGCCCTGCCGCAGCCGCTCGGCGGACAGCGGCTGCGGCAGGGCGCCGGCGCTGCGCCGCCGGATCGTGAGCTGGGCCGGCTGCTCGGCAGCGCGGTCGAGGAAGGTCTGACGCACGATGACGGCGTTGCTGTCGGGTTCGAGCTTCAGCCAGTTGCCCGGCTGTTGGGTCTGGCTCAGCACGATCTCGAAGCGGCCCTCGGTGTCGCACTGGATGTCCTTGGCGTCGATGAAGCCGGTCTGCTCCATGCGGCCGCTGGTTTCGTAGCCGCCCTTCTGCGTGCCGATGGAAAGATAAGACACCGTGCCGCGCGTGCCGGCGATCACGTATTCGTTGCGGCCACTGATTCTGGCGAACAGGTAGCGGTTGTCCGGGTTGTCCGCGCCGATCTTGCCGGTCTCGTGCGAGGGCAGGAAGAAGCCGGGGAAGTCCGGGTCGGCGAACTCCAGCTGCATCTCCAGGCCGATGCGCAGCAGGCGCGTGAGGTAGCGCCAGCCCTCGGCGCGGTCCAGCTCGCTGGCGGGCGTTTCCGGCCGCAGAATCTGCCGGCCGGCCTGCTTGAGCGCGTCGCAGAATTCGTCCCAGACGCGGCCCGAGACGACGTCGTCCTTCACCGTCATGCGGCCTTCCTCCACGGGGTTTCCCGCACAGTAGCCGGGCGGGGCAGGGGCGGCTTCACCTGTTTAAGGTAGAAGGCCGGCGCGCAGTGCGCACCCTCCTGCTCATACCCAGCGCTTGGCCCAGGTACGCAGGGTGCGTACGCGCTCGATCAGCGCCGCCGAGCTGCTGGCCGGCTCCGGTGCTGGCGCCGCAACGACCTCGTAGCGCCGGTGCAGGACCGGGTTCTGCACCAGCCGCTGGTGCTGGCGCAGCGCCGAGTTGACCATGATGCGGCACTGGCCGTCGTGGATGGGCTTGGTGATGAAACGGTAGATCTGCCCCTGGTTGATCAGGTTGATGGCGCTGTCGGCGTCGGCGCGCTCGGTCAGGATCACGCACACCACCTCCGGGCGTTGCTGCTTGAGCGCGCTGATCAGGCCGGTGACGGGGTTGTCCTGCACGCGCGTGTCCGAGACCACCACGCCGATGCGCTCGCGCTCCAGCAGGCTGACGGCCTCTTGCAGTGTGCTGCTGCCCAGCACGCGACATTGCCCGCCCAGGATCTCCTGGATCTTGTGCGGCACCGACGGGTTGTCGTCCAGCACCAGCACGGCGGCCGGCACACCATTGGCGGCCGTTGCCGCGGCGGCGTGCGCGTCCTCGCTGGCCGCAGCCGCCTGGGTGGCGCGCGCGGCGTCCACGGCGCGCGCGACCGTGGCGATGAGGTCCTCGTCGAACCAGGGCTTGTTGACGAACCGGAAGATCTCGCCCTCGTTGATCGAGCCGATGATCGCGTTGAGGTCGGAGTAGCCCGTCAGCAGGATGCGCATGGCGCCGGGCATGCGTTCGCGCGCCTGGCGCAGCAGCTCGATGCCGGTCATGCCGGGCATGCGCTGGTCGGAGACGATCACGTCCACCGGCCGGGTCTTGAGCAGTTCCAGCGCCTGCGCGCCGCCATCGGCGGTCAGCACCTCATACCGGCCGCGGAACAGCATGCGCATGGTGTTGAGGATGCGCGGTTCGTCGTCCACGAACAGCACACGGGCGCGTGCCGGGGCCTGGGCCTGGTTCATGCGGCCACCCTGCCGTCAGACGGCGGCCAGGCGGGGCAACGGCGTCGCCGCGCTCTCTGCCGGAGCCGCCTGCTGTCGCAGCGGCAGCCGGATGATGAACTCGCTGCCCTTGCCCGGCACCGAGCGCACCTCGATGCGCCCGCCGTGGTCCTCGATGATGCGGTACACGATCGACAGGCCCAGGCCGGTGCCTTTGCCGACCGGCTTGGTGGTGAAGAAGGGCTCGAAGATGCGTGCGCGCACCTCCTCGCTCATGCCGCAACCGGTGTCGAGAATGCGGATGCACACTCCGTCCTGCTCGGCGGTGGTGTGCAGCAGGATCTTGCCTTCGCCCTCGATGGCCTGCGCCGCGTTGGTCAGCAGATTCAGGAACACCTGGTTGAGCTGCGAGGGCGCGCATTCGATCTCCGGCAGCTCGCCGTAATGCCGCACCACCTCGATGCGATCCTTGATCTGGTTATGGCAGATCTTGAGCGCGGACTCGAGGCCGTCGTTGACGTTGAACAGGTCGGCGCGTGAGCGGTCCACGCGCGAAAAGTCCTTGAGGCTGGAGACCAGCTCGGCGATCTGGGTCAGACCGTGACTGGCGTCGTCGAGCAGCGTGTCGAGGTCACCCACCAGCTCGGCGGGGTTGACCGCCTCGCGTCGCTGCTGCGCCTCGGCCAGGGCCTGCGCGACCTGTTCCTCGGTGGCCTGCTCGGCGGTCAGCAGCCTGAGCGCCTGGTCCTGCGCCGCGATCACGTCGCGCAGCTCCTCGAGCGAGCTGCGCACCATTCGGGTATTGCTGCGTGCGTAGCCCAGCGGTGTGTTGATCTCGTGCGCCACGCCGGCCACCATCTGGCCCAGTGAGGCCATCTTTTCCGACTGGATCAGCTGCGCCTCGGACTCCTGCAGGTCTTTGAGCGCCTTGCGCAGGTCCTTGGTGCGTTCCTGCACCTGCGATTCCAGGGTTTCGTTGGCCTCGCGCAGCTTGTCGTTGGCGCGGTCGAGCTCGCGGTAGCTGTTGCGCAGGCGCACGCCCAGGCCGGCCAGCACGATCAGCAGGAAAGCGGCATAGCCGGCGAGCAGCAGGCGGTAGCGGTTGGCGATCGCCACCTGGCGGCCGTGCCAGTCCATATAGGCGCGCTCCATCGCCTCCAGCTGCGGGCCGGTAGGGCGGCCGAGGAAACCGCCCACTTTGTCCACCAGTTCGGTCTTGTCGGCAATGACGCCCTCCGCGCCCAGACGCAGGGCCTGCTGGGCCTCGCGGAAGGCCTCGGACTGGGTCTTGCCGATCTCGTCGAGTTCGTCCAGCGCCGCCTTGATGCGTGCGGTTTCGGGCTGGCCCTGGATCACGCCCAGCGTGGTGATCTCGGCCTTGAGTTGCAGGGTGAGTTCGCGCACGCGCTCCTGGGCCGCGGCGTCGGCCGCCGCCAGCACGGCATCGGCCTGCACGGCGACGCCGTCCATGGCATTGATCAGGCGCTGGTTGAGCAGGACGTTGCGCGCTTCGAAGTCGAAGGCCAGCTCGGACTTGTCCTGGATGGTATCGAGGAAGGTGTCGAGCGCGCGGTCCAGCTCCGGGGACAGTCCGCGCAGGGACTTGGGGCCCTTGTCCAGCTCGTCCAGCACCTCACCCAGCCGGCGGGTGGTGTCGGCGCGCGCCGCGGTCAGCTGGGTCATGGTGGCCACGCCGGACTGGGTCACGGCGCGGTTGAGCTGCACGTCCAGGGCATCCACCGCGCGGATCAGACGCAGGCGCTCCAGGTGCAGGTCGTTGTCCACGGTCTGGGTCATGCGCAGCAGGAACACCAGCACGGCAATCGCCATGCCGGCCAGCAGCGCCGGAATCAGCATTCGCAGTTTCATGAGTCCGCAGCTCCCCCTCGTGTCACGCGGACATGCATGCGCCCGCTTTCTCGCTTGTCGGCAGCCCGGAGAACCCCGGACCTACCCACCCTGCACGGTATGTCGGCGCGCACGCGCTGGCTTCACCTGTTTGCGGTAGGCCCGCCAATGGCCCAGCCGTCCGGCTCAGCCGAACGGGGGATTCGGCAACGGTGCGGTTACGTTGTACTGCAGCTGGAAATGTCTGCGGGAGCACGCATGAGCACCGACACGATCGAACGGCGACTGGCGCGACTGGAAGCCGTGGAGGCCATTCGCGCGCTCAAGGCCCGCTACCTGGCCTGCTGCGACCGCAAGGATCCGGCCGGTATGCGTGCCTGCTTCGCCGATGGGCCGGTACGCATCGATTACGGTGCCGTCGGTTACTTCGAGGATGCGGATGCGCTGGTGAAGCTCTACACGGAGATTGCCTGCCACCCGCACATGGTCGAGTTGCACCATGGCATGAATCCGCAGATCGAGGTGCTGGACACCGACCACGCACGCGGCAGCTGGAGCCTGCATTACTTCCTGATCAACACCCAGGCCAGGCAGGCGACCCAGCTGGCCGGTTATTACGAGGACGAGTACCGACGTCAGGGCGGGGAATGGAAGATCAGCGCCACCCGCTTCGTCGCCACCTCGACCCTGGTGCTGGAACTGGGCGCGGACAAGCTGAAGGCGCTGTTCGCCGGCCGGCCCGGCTGAGGCGCTAGGCGGACTTCAGCAAGCCGCGCGCGCGCGCCATGGTGATGGCGGTGTCCTCGATCATATCCTCCTGACCGCCGACCATCTTCTGGCGGCCCAGCTCGAGCAGGATCTCGCGTGCCGGTACGCCGTACTTCTGCTCGGCGCGCTTGGCGAACAGCAGGAAGGACGAGTACACGCCGGCATAGCCCAGCGTCAGCGAGTTGCGATCGATCCTGACCGGGAAGTCCATGATCGGCGTGACCAGGTCCTCGGCCACGTCCGAGATCTTGAACACGTCCACGCCGGTTTCCACGCCCATGCGGTTGCACACCGCCACGAACACCTCCATCGGCGTATTGCCGGCGCCGGCGCCCATGCCGCCGCAGGCGCAGTCGATGCGCCGCGCGCCGGCCTCGACCGCGGCCAGCGAGTTGGCCACGCCCATCGACAGGTTGTGGTGGCCGTGGAAGCCGATCTCGGTCTCGGGCTTCAGCTTCTCGCGCAGCAGGCCCACGCGCGCGGAGACATCGTCGGGCAGCATGTAGCCGGCCGAGTCGGTGACGTAGATGCAGTTGGCGCCGTAGGACTCCATGAGCAGTGCCTGCTCGAGGATTTTCCCCGGCTCGACCATGTGCGCCATCATCAGGAAGCCGACGGTGTCCATGCCCAGCTTGCGCCCCAGGCTGATGTGCTGCTCTGCGACGTCGGCCTCGGTGCAGTGGGTGGCGACGCGGATGGTGGCGACGCCGCAGTCCTTCGCCATGCGCAGGTGGTCCACCGTGCCGATGCCCGGCAGCAGCAGGGCCGAGACCTTGGCCTGCTTCAGCAGCGGGATGACCGCGCGCAGGTATTCCTCGTCGCTGGCGGCGGGGAAGCCGTAGTTCACCGAGGCGCCGCCGAGGCCGTCGCCGTGCGTGACCTCGATCAGCGGCACGCCGGCCTCGTCCAGGCCCTGCGCGATCGCCTTCATCTGCTCAACCGTGATCTGGTGGCGCTTGGGGTGCATGCCGTCGCGCAGCGACATGTCATGCACTTTGATCTGGATGCCTTTCAGGTTCATGTCTGAACTCCGGTGAACATATGGCGAACGGCCTGGCATGCCGGCTTGCCTACGCGAATGGCCCGCCGACCCGCCGCTTGCGGAATCTCCGTCATGTCTCGGTTCCGCTGCGTGGCGACCTTCGGGCTCCCGGTCGGCTGCGCTTGATTTCGCTGCGCCAGGCCGTCAAGAGCTCATTCGCAGGTCATTGCATTTCCTCGGCGAACATCTCCGCCGTGCGTGCGGCGGAGGCGGTCATGATGTCCAGGTTGCCGGCGTACCTCGGCAGATAATCGCCGAGCCCGGCGACTTCCATGAACACGGTGACGCGGTTGCCGTCGAACACCGGTCCGTTCTTGAGCACGTAACCCGGTACATATTTCTGCACCTCTTTGACCATGTCGTGCACCGACTGCGTGATCTCGTCCTGTTTCGGCGGGTCTTCCGTCAGGCAGTGGATGGTGTCACGCATGATCAGCGGCGGCTCGGCCGGGTTGATGATGATGATCGCCTTGCCGACTTTGGCGCCACCGACCTTCTCCACGCCGGCCGCGGTGGTGCGGGTGAACTCGTCGATGTTTTTGCGCGTGCCGGGGCCGACCGACTTGCTGGCCACGGTGGCGACGATCTCGCCGTATTTCACCGGCTGCACGCGCGACACGGCATAGACCATCGGGATGGTGGCCTGGCCGCCGCAGCTGACCATGTTCACGTTCATCTCGTTCTTGCCCAGGTGTTCCTTCAGGTTCACCGGTGGCACGCAGAACGGGCCGATGGCGGCCGGCGTGAGGTCGATGACCTTGACGCCCAGCGCGGTCAGCTTGTCGGAGTTCTCCTTGTGCACATAGGCGCTGGTGGCGTCGAAGGCGATGCGGATGTCGTCCGCCTTCACGTGCGGGACCAGGCCGTCCACACCCTGGTCCGTGGTCTTCAGGCCCAGCTTGCGCGCCAGTGCCAGGCCTTCCGAGGCCGGGTCGATGCCGACCATCCATACAGGCTCGAGCAGGCTGCTCCGCTTGAGCTTGTACATGAGGTCGGTGCCGATGTTGCCGGAACCGATCATCGCGCATTTGATCTTCTGCATCGCAGTGTCTCCATTGTAGAAGCCTGCCTGCGGGCGACTCTTGGTCGCGCGCAGGCGCGCTCCTACATACAAATCTACTCCTCAAACCCGATCGAAGCGCCGCCGATGCCGGTCAGCGTCATCTCGAAGCGGTCGCCCGCGGCGATCGGCAGCAGCGGCGCCAGCGAGCCGGACAGGATGATCTCGCCGGCCAGGAAGGGGATGCCGAAGCGCCCCAGCGTGTTCGCCAGCCAGGCCACCGCGGTGGCCGGATGACCTTGGACCGCAGAGCCCAGGCCGCTGGCGACATGGGCGCCGTTCTTGCTGATGTCCATCTTCACCGCGGCGAGGTCCAGCGCCTGCGGCTTGACCCGCTGCGCGCCGAGCACGAACACGCCGCAGGAGGCATTGTCGGCCACGGTGTCCTGGATTTTGATCTTCCAGTCGCGGATGCGTGAGTCCACGATCTCGAAGCAGGGCGACACGTAGTCGGTGGCGTCCAGCACCTGCGCCTCGGTCACGCCGGGACCCTTCAGATCCTTCTTGAGCACGAAGGCGATCTCGCCCTCGGCGCGTGGCTGGATCAGCTTCATCTCCGACAGGCTGAGCGTGGCGCCGTCGGCCACGTGCATGCTGTCGAGCAGGAAGCCGAAGTCCGGCTGGTGCACGCCGAGCATGTCCTGCACCGCTTTGCTGGTCACGCCGATCTTCTTGCCGATGACGCGCTCGCCCTCTGCGGTGCGTCGCTCCAGGAACCGCAGCGACACGCGGTAGGCGTCGTCGATGTCGATGGCCGGCTCGCGGCTGGTCAGCGGATCGAGTACGGAAGCGCTGCGCAGCGCGGCGAACAGTTCGTCACCGAGGCGGGTAAGGGTCGATTCGGGCAGGCTCATGTGCACAGTAATCCCTGCACGGCTGGCTCAGAGCCGGGTGTAGAAACTTGCCATGCAAGCGACTCTTGACGGCGTGTCGCGTTCAGGCACGCTCCTACAAAAGAGCGTCGGATGCTAACCATTGCGCAAAAAGTCCAGCACCATGCGGTTGAACAGCTCGCGATGCTCGATCATCACCCAGTGGCCGCAGTTGGGCACCAGCACCATGCGGCAGTTGCGCATGCCCTTGCCGAGCCGCAGGATGCCGCTGTCCGGCATCATGCTCTCGTTCAGCCCCCACAGCGCCAGCGCCGGCGCCGCGATCTCGGGCAGGCGCGCGGTCAGGTTCGGCACCTTCAGCGTTTTCATCACCTGCGGGTTCTGCAGTTGCATCAGGGCATGGCGCTCGCGCACCAGTTGATCGTCCACGCAGGCCGGGTTGACCACGAAGGCCTCGATGAAGAGCCGTTTGAGATCTGCCTCCGTCACGGTCTTGCCCGGCTGGAAGGTGGCGAACATCGCCGCCATGCCCGGCATGGCCAGGTAGTCCGGCAGGTCATTCAGCCCGCCCGGCGCCATCAGCACCAGCTTTTCGACGTTCTGCGGATGGGCCAGCGCGAAGCCCAGCGCCACCGCGCCGCCGAGCGAGTTGCCGAGCAGCGTGACCTTGTCGATGCCGATGGCGTCCAGCGCCTGCTTGAGACACTCGACGAAGAGATCCAGGTGGTATTCGACGGTGTCGGGCTTGTCCGAGTAACCGAAACCGATCAGGTCGGGCAGGATGCAGCGGTAGCCGGCCTGCACCAGCGCCGGGTAATTGCCCTTGAAGTTGCTGTAGGCGCAGGCACCGTTGCCGGAGCCGTGCAGAAAGACCACGGCCGGACCGGCGCCTTCATCCAGATAATGGATGCGATGGCCGTTGGGCAGCTTGACGTAGTGACCTTCGGGAACGGGCTTCGTGGTCATGGGGACCGGAGAAAGGGGTTCGTGCGGCTGCGATCGGCGTCGGAAAGATATTCAGGGACAAGGGATTTTGCGGCTTCGTCCTTTTGGGTGACCGTGCGCACGAGCGTTGGCCGTAGGATGTGCGCGTATGTCCCCCAGAGTCATCCTCGTCACCGGCGGCGCCAAGGGCGTCGGCCGCGGCATCAGCGAACGCTTCCTGGCCGCCGGCGACACCGTCGTAGCCTGCGGCCGCGAAATACCGGCGCAGCTGCCGCAGCGGAAGGGGCACAGGGCCGAGTTCATCGCCTGCGACGTGCGCAAATCCGAGCAGGTCGAGGCGCTGTTCGGTGAGATCGCCCGGCGCCACGGCCGGCTCGACGTGCTGGTGAACAACGCGGGCGGCGCACCCTATGCGCTGGCCGACAAGGCCTCACCACGATTTCACGAGGCCATCATCGCGCTCAACCTCACCGCGCCGCTGCACTTGGCACAGAAGGCCAATGCCGTCATGCAGGCGCAGGAAACGGGCGGGGTGATCGTGTTCATTGCCAGCGTGTCGGCGCTGCGGCCTTCACCGGGCACCGCGGCTTATGGCGCGGCCAAGGCGGGCATTCTTTCGCTGACCCAGTCGCTGGCGGTGGAGTGGGCGCCGAAGGTGCGCGTGGTCGCCATCAGCCCGGGGCTGGTGCGCACCGAGCAGGCCGACCTGCACTACGGCGACGAAGCCGGCCTCGCGGCCGTATCCGCCACCGTGCCGCTGCAGCGCATGGCCGAACCGGCCGAGATCGGCGAGGCCTGCGTGTGGCTGGCTTCGCCGGCGGCGGCCTATGCCAGCGGCACCAACCTGGTCCTGCACGGCGGCGGCGAGCGTCCGGCCTTCCTGGCCGCGGCCAGCGTCAACAAGTCTTGAGGACTGGCCACGGGTGACCCATCCCAACGGGTGAGGCGCCTGTGCCCGCCTTACCGAAAAATGCGCTGCATATGACCAGAAACCCGCCATTCGAGCGGAATCAAGCGGGGTGCGGGACATGGGGAAATCCAGCTATCGGCTGATGGCCGCTGCGGGGCTGCTGGGCCTGCTGGCGGCCTGCGACGGTTCTTCCACCGGCGGCGACAGCGGGGACGGCGGCGGCCCGCCGGCCAAGGCCGAGTGCCGCCACTACACCGCCCAGCGCCAGCCGTTCTTCGGCGATTTGCACGTGCACACGGTGTACTCGCTCGACGCCAACACCCAGGGCACCATCATCACCCCGCACGAGGCCTACCAGTTTGCGCAGGGCGAGCAGCTGGGCATCCAGCCCTATGACGCGCAGGGCAATGCCACGCGCTTCACGCGGATCGCCCGGCCGCTGGATTTCGCCGCGGTCACCGACCATGCGGAACTGTTCGGCGAGGTCGAAATCTGCACCAACGCGGCCTATCTCGAGTACAACGCGCCGGAATGCATCTTCTACCGCGCACGCCCGAACGAGTCCTTCATCCTCTTCAACCTGGTGGCGGTCGGCCTGCCGGAACTGCCGCAGTTCCCGGTGCCGCCGGGCGTGCCGATCGTCTCCGACCTGCCGGTCGTCGGCAGCAACGGCAAGATCCCGCGTCTGCCGTACTGCGGCCTCAACGGGGAGCGCTGCCTGCAGGCGGCCAAGACACCCTGGCAGGACACGCAGCGTGCCGCCGAGGCCCACTACGACCGCAGCGACAACTGTCGCTTCACCACCTTCGTGGGCTACGAGTACACGCTGGCGCCGTCCTCCAACAACCTGCACCGCAACGTGATCTTCGCCAGCGAGGTGGTGCCGGAGCTGCCGGTCGCGACCCAGGAATTCCCGCGGCCCGAGCTGCTGTGGGCCGAGCTGGCGCGGGTCTGCCGCAGCGAAGACGGCTGTGACTACCTCACCATTCCGCACAACTCGAACCTCAGTGCGGGCCTGATGTTCGAGACCAAGGACCGCTTCAACAACGACTACACCGCGGAGTTCGCGCAGACGCGCCAGGACAACGAGCCGCTGGTCGAGATCATGCAGGCCAAGGGCCAGTCGGAGTGTCTCGGCACCAGCGGCGCCGGCGCGGCGGACGAGCTGTGCGACTTCGAGCTGCTGCCCTACAACAACCTGACCGGCGATCGTTTCGGCGGGCTCAACACCGGTCCGCCGATGGCGCAGGACTTCGTGCGCGAGGCCTTGAAGGAGGGCCTGCGCCAGGAACAACGGCTGGGCGTGAACCCGTTCAAGTACGGCTTCATCGGCAGCTCGGACACACACATCGGCTCGCCCGGCAATGTCATGGAGACGGCCGAGTTCCCGGGCCACGGCGGCGCCGGCGCCAGCGGCGGCAACGGCCTGTCCGATGTCATCGAGGGCAATCCCGGCGGCCTGGCGGTGCTGTGGGCGGAGGAGAACACGCGCGAGTCGCTGTTCGCGGCCATGCGCCGGCGCGAGGCCTATGCCACCTCCGGCACGCGGCCGATCGTGCGCTTCTTCGGCGGCTGGAACCTGCCCGCCGGCCAGTGCGCCAGCGCGAATTTCGCCGCCGACGGCTATGTCAACGGCGTGCCGATGGGCGGTGACCTGCCGGCACGCCCGGCCAGCGCGGGCGCGCCGCGCTTCGCGGTGTCGGCGCTGCGCGATCCCGGTGCGCCTGGCGATCCGGCGCAGCCGCTGCAGCGCATCCAGATCGTCAAGGGCTGGGTGGAGAACGGCGCCAAGGTCGAAAAGGTGTACGAAGTCGCCGGCAATCCGGTCAACGGCGCGGGCGTGAACCTGGCCAACTGTGAAACGACCGGCAGTGGCTTCGCCAGCCTCTGCGCCGTGTGGCAGGACCCGGACTTCGATCCCGCCGAGCCGGCGTTCTACTACGCGCGCGTGGTCGAGAATCCGCAGTGCCGCTGGCACTGGCGCCAGTGCCTGGCCGCCGGCGTCACCGTCGAGCAGTGCGTCAACGACCCGGGCTCGGTGCCGGAGGGCTTTGCCGGCTGCTGCTCGGATTACCCGCGCACGGTGCAGGAGCGCGCCTGGACCTCACCGATCTGGTACAAGCCACCGCCGGGCTGAGTGCGTGGAACGGATCCTGCGCCATCCGCTGCTGCACTTCCTGCTGCTCGGCGGCCTGCTGTTCGTCGCGCGGCAATGGCTGCCCGCGCACGATGCAACGTTGCAGACCATCCAGGTCAGCGCCGGCGAGCTGCGGCGCCTGCAGACGGACTGGGCGCGCGAAACCGGGCGCGCACCGAGCGCCGCCGAGCTGCAGGCCAGCCTGCAGCGCCACCTGGACGAGGAAATCCTGCTGCGCGAGGCGCTCAAGCTGGGCCTGGAATCGGTCGATCCGGTGGCGCGCGAGCGCCTGGTGCAGAACATGCGGTTCGCCTTCCCGGAATCGGACGCGAGCGACGAGGCGCTGCTGGCCGAGGCGCGCGCGCTGGGGCTGCACCGCCGCGACCTGGTCGTGCGCCGCCGCCTGGCGCAGGTGATGGCGATGCGCGCCGTTGGCCAGGCCAGCTTCAGCGAGGCCGAGCTGCGCGACTATGTCAGCCGCAATCCGGTACGCTACGCCAGCCCCGCGCGCTACGCGTTCCGCCAGGTTTTCGTCAGCGGCGATCGGCCACCAGGGCAGGCCGAGCGCATCGCGCAGGCGCTGCTGGCCCGGTTGCAGGCCCAGGATGCGAGTGCCGTCGCGGCCGGCGATCCGTTCCTGCTGGGCGCGGTTTTCCCGCCGCAGTCGGCGGCCGAGCTGGACCGTGCCTTCGGGCCGGGTTTCGGCGCGGCGCTGGCCGCGCTCGCGCCGGGCGCCTGGGCCGGCCCGCTGCGCTCCGCCTACGGCCTGCACCTGGTGCGCATCGAGCGCGTGGAAGCCGGCGCGGCGCCGGATTTCGCGCAGATGCGTGCGCGCGCCGCCTACGCGCTGCTCGCCGAGCGCGAGAAAGCGGTCCTGCAGGAGGCGCTGACGCGGCTGCGCGCGCAGTATCGCGTGCAGCTGCCGGACACCGGTCCGGCGGCACAGGTCACGCTCGGGATGGCGCCATGATCCGTGTGGCCCTGATCCATCGAATATTTTCGATGTCATTCCGGACACGTCGACGCTCTCATGAGCGTCGCCCCGGCGAAAGCCGGGGCCCAGCGCCTTTGGGATCTGGACGCGATCCGCAACCCAGAGCCTTTTTAAGTCGCTGGATTCCGGCTTGCGCCGGAATGACGTGTTTCTTCGTCTTTATCACCACAGCCCGGGCCCACCCGCTGGCGCCGGCGCTGCTCGAGCTGAAGGAGCTCGAGGCCGGCCGTTACGCGGTGCTGTGGCGCACCTCGGTGGCGCGCGTGCAGGGCACCGACGTGCAGCCGCAGCTGCCGCCCGCCTGCCGGGCCCTGGGCCCCGCCCGGCTGTCGGCGGAGGAGAACCAGTCGCAGGTCCTGCGCTGGGACGTTGACTGCGGGGCCGCTGGGCTGGTGGGCCAGACGCTTGCGGTGAGTGGGCTCGAGCGCAGCCGCATCAGCGTGATCCTGCGCCTTGAGCCTCGGCAGGGCGAGGTCGTCACGCGGCTGCTCGATCTCGACCAGCCGTCCTACACGGTGCCGCCACCGGCCGCGCCGCCGCCGGTATTCCGCGGCTATCTCGCGCTGGGCATCGAGCACCTGCTGCTGGGTTTCGACCACGTGCTGTTCGTGCTCGGGCTGCTCCTGCTGGTGCGCCACTTGCGGCCCCTGCTGGTGACCGTCACCGCTTTTACGCTCGGCCACAGCGTGACGCTGGCGCTGGCCACGCTGGGCCTGGTGCGGGTGAATCCTGCGCTGACCGAGCTGGCCATCGCCGCCAGCATCGTGGTGCTGGCGCTTGAATTGCTGCGCCCCAATCCCCATTCCCTGCTGCGTCGCCGGCCCTGGCTGATGGCGCTGGCCTTCGGCCTGCTGCACGGCCTCGGCTTTGCCGGCGCGCTGGCCGAGGTGGGGCTGCCCGCGGGCGAGATCCCGCTGGCGCTGCTGGCCTTCAACCTGGGCATCGAACTGGCACAGCTGATGCTGGTGTCGGCCTGGCTGCTGCTGGCCTGGAGCTGGCAGCGGGCCGGCGTGCGGCCGCTGCCGGCGACGGTGACGCTGGTGCTGCCGGCCTATGGCATCGGCACGCTGGCGGCGTTCTGGTGCCTGGAGCGCACGGCGGCGCTGTGGACGTAGGGGTTTTGGAGTAGGGTGGAGTCACGACCGGCGCGCAGCCGCGCGCCCAAGGGGAGACCGACATGAAACGCTTGTGGACCCTGCTATTGCTGATGCTGGCCCTGCCCGTGCAGGCGGAAGTAGCGGTGGAGAAAGTGCTGGCCTGCATGCAGGCCAACATCCTGCCGGGCACGCAGGTCCAGGTGCTGGAATTCACCACCACCGACATCGCCGGCGGCAGCCGCACACTCAAGGGC
Source organism: Nevskiales bacterium (assembly GCA_035574475.1). NCBI lineage: Bacteria > Pseudomonadati > Pseudomonadota > Gammaproteobacteria > Nevskiales > Nevskiales bacterium. Next base: position 18,589 of record DATLYR010000034.1, read on the forward strand.
AAACTGTTCACCACCCGCGAGAAGCTGCCGGACGCCGACGGCCTGCTGCGCGCCACCCTGCAGATCAGCGCGCCCGAGCACCTGGCCGGCGCGGCCTACCTGTTGCGCCAGACCGAGGACAAGCGCTTCGACAGCATGTACGTGTACCTGCCGTCGGTGCGCCGCGTGCGCCGCATCAGCACCGAGTTCGCCGACGGCTCGCTGCTCGGCACCAATTTCAGCTATTACGAGTTCAAGCAGATCAGCAATGCCTTCTCCGGCCTGCCGCCGAAGCTGGAGGCCGGCGAGGAGCTGGACGGCCGTGACGTGCACCGGCTGAGCTTCAGTGCCCGCGCCGACGATCCCACCGCCATCTACAGCCAGATGCGGGTATGGGTGGACCGCAAGACCTGCGTGCCGCTGAAGGCCGAGTTCTACAAGGGCGAGGCGCTGCGCAAGCGTTTCAGCGCGCCGGTGCGCGCACTGCGCAAGGCCGGCGACCACTGGTATCTCACCGACATGGAGATGCACGACCTGATCGACGATACACGCACCACGCTGCGCATCCACGACGTCGCGCTGGTCAAGGAGCTGCCCAGCCGCATCTTCGAGCCGAACACCTTCTACCTGCGCGAATAAGCCGCCCCGTCGTCCCAACGGGTGAGGCCGCGGCCGGGCGGCCTCCCGAATAATCCGGGCACATCGATACTCCATCGGGGGAGACATGGCACAGGGTGAATTTCCGGCGGGTGCGGCGCTGGTGTTCGGCGGCAGCGGCGGCATCGGCCAGCACGTGGCGCTGGCCTTCGCGCGCGCCGGCACCGAGGTGGCCATCGTGTACCGCTCCAAGCGGGATGTGGCGGAGAAGGTCGCCGGCGAGGTCCGATCGCTCGGCCGCAAGGCCAGCACGCATGCCGCCGATGTCACCGATCCCGGGCAAATCCGCGCCGCGGTCGCCGCCGCGGTGAAAACCCACGGCCGCCTGCACACCATCGCCTGGGCCGCCGGCCCGGTGGTCGAGCAGGTCTTCATCGGCGAAACCACACCGGAACTGTGGAAACGTTCGATTGATACCGAGGTTCACGGGTTCTTCAACGCCGTGCAGGCCACGCTGCCGCACCTGCGCGAGCAGGGCGGCGGTTCCTATGTGCACCTGGGCTCGGCCGGGCACCTGTGGTTCCCGCAGAAGGACGGCCTGTCGGTGATCCCCAAGGCGGCCAACGAGGCGCTGGTCAAGGGCATCGCCAAGGAAGAAGGCAAGCACGGCATCCGCGCCAACTCGATTCTGGTCGGTGTGATCAAGGCCGGCATGTTCCTGGTGCTGCTCGAGCGCGGCGTGTTCGACCAGGCCTGGACCGAGGAGACGCAGAAGCTGTTGTGCCTCAAGCGCTGGGGCGAGCCGGAGGAGATCGGCCACGCGGCGGTGTTCCTCGCCACCAACCAGTACGTCACCGGGCAGCAGATCAATGTGTCCGGCGGATTCGGCGTTTAACGCTTGTCATCCCCGCGAAAGCGGGGATCCAGTAAAACAAGCGCTTTTTTGACCGGATTCCCGCCTGCGCGGGAATGACAGAAACACTTCGACAGGAGGTTCCATGTCCTTGCCTCTGGAAGATCTCGAACACATCAAGCGGCTGAAGTACGCCTACTGCCGCTGCATCGACACCGCCAACCTCGAGGAGCTGAAA
>DATLYR010000035.1 GCA_035574475.1 Nevskiales bacterium
TTCAGCGAGGGCACTGTCAGCGGTTTCGGCAGCGTGTACGTCAACGGCATCAGGTTCGCCACCGATCGTGCCGACATCGTCGTGGACGGCACGCCGGCGGCCGAGGATGCCCTGCGCGTGGGGATGGTGCTGAACGTGGCCGGCGATGTCGCCAGCGACGGCTTGAGCGGCAGCGCGCGGCGCGTCGAGTTCGATCGTCCGCTGTACGGTCCGGTGGACGCCTATGACGCGACGGCGCGCCGCCTGGTGATCCTCGGCCAGCCAGTGCAGCTGGACGACGCTACGGTGTTCAGCGGGGTCACCGAGGACACGCTGCAGGAAGGCCTGCTGTGCATGGTCAGCGGTTATCCATCTCCCGGCGAGCTGCTGGCGACGCTGCTGGAGTGCCGCGACGACTACGCCGCCGGGCTGACCCGCGTCGAGGTCGAGGGCGTGGTGAGCGGCCTGGACACGGGTGCGGGTCGCTTCCACCTCGGCGCGCTCGAGGTGGCGGTCGGCGCGGCCACCATCGACACCGCCCAAGGCGCGCTGGCCGATGGCGCGCTGGTGGAGGTGCTGGGGACCCAAGCGCAGCGCGGCGACGTGCTGCAGGCGGAACGCATCCGCATCAAGGGGGCGTCGCTCAAGACCGGACAGGCCGTGCTGCTGGAGGGTGTCATCGGCCGCTTCGCCAGCCTGCAGGACTTCGAGCTCAACCGCCGGCGCGTGTCTGCGGGCACGGCCCAGCGCGAGGACCGCCACGCGCTGGCGCCGGCCAGCGGCGTGCGCATGCGCCTGGCGGGCAGCGTGCGTGCCGACGGCGTAATCGAGGCGACGCGCTATGCGCTGCAGCCGCCTACCGACATCCTGCTGACCGGGCGCGTCGACGAGGTCGATGCGGCGCGCGAGCGGCTCAGGCTGTTCGGCGCCGAGCGCCAGGCGCTGGTCGTGACCCAGTACGAGGACCGGCGCGCAACCGGGGAGCGCGCCTTCCGCCTCGAGGATCTGCAGCCGGGCGACTACGTCCAGCTGCGCGGCTTCCGTGACGCCCAGGGCCAGGCCGTGGTGACGCGCATCGAGCGCCGCGACGAGGAGCCGCCGGAGGGCGGCACCATCGTCGTGCGCCTGCGGATCCAGATCGGCACGGTGGACCCGGCGGCGGCGCGCACCCGCGGGCCGCTGGACGGCTTCAGTTTGGTGGACAACCGCCTGGTCATCGCGGGCGTGGCCGTGCAGACCGACAACGCGCGCACCGAGTTCTTCGACCGCAATGGCGCCAGCGTGACCGGCGTGCAGTTCTACAACGGGCTGCGGGCCGGCGATCGCCTGGAGGCCGTGGGCAACGAGGCCAGCGACGTGATCCAGGCCACGCGCGTGCGCTATGTGCGCTGAGCGCCGGGTACGCCAGGGATACGAACCCGGCAGTTGACAGATTCATCGATTGGGATTATTTTCCCACTCGACTGGCAATGCGCTCCCGCCAGTCTTCTCTCATTCGTTGGAGCTTCGCCCCCGGAAACCCCCTTTCCGGGGGCGATTTTTTTGCGGTAAGCCATGAAGGGCCTGTCTATAATGGGCGGCCGCCACTGCACCGCATGCCCATGACCGCCTCCCCGTCCGCCCGCCCCGACCCGCGCAAGCAGCGCCTGGAGGAAAACAAGCTGGCCAAGCGCCTGCGCCGGCAGGTGGGCCAGGCGATCCAGGACTACAACATGATCGAGGACGGCGACCGCGTGATGGTCTGCCTGTCCGGGGGCAAGGATTCCTACACGATGCTCGACCTGCTGCTGTCGCTGCAGCGGCGCGCGCCGGTGAAGTTCGAACTGGTGGCGGTGAACCTGGACCAGAAACAGCCAGGCTTCCCCGCGCAGGTGCTGCCGGATTACCTCACGGCGCTGGGCGTGCCCTTCCACATCCTGGAGAAGGACACCTACAGCGTGGTCAAGCGCGTGCTGCCCGAGGGCAAGACGATGTGCGGCCTGTGTTCGCGCCTGCGCCGCGGCAACCTCTACGCCTTCGCCGTCGAGCAGGGCTTCACCAAGATCGCGCTCGGCCACCATCGCGACGACATCGTCGCCACTTTCTTCCTCAACCTGTTCCACGGCGCGCGCCTGGCCGCCATGCCGCCCAAGCTGCGGTCGAACGACGGCCGCAACGTGGTGATCCGCCCGCTGGCCTACTGCCGCGAGGCCGACATCGCCGAATACGCCGAACTGCGCCAGTTCCCCCTCATTCCCTGCAACCTGTGCGGCTCGCAGGAACAGCTCCAGCGCAAGCAGATCCGGCGCATGATGGACGAGTGGGAGAAAACCAGCCCCGGGCGCTGCGAGCAGATCTTCAAGGCGCTGCAGAACATCGCGCCCTCGCAGCTGGCCGACCCCAAGCTGTTCGACTTCGCCTCGCTCGGTGCCCGCGGCGGCAGCGCACCGAACTGGCTGCTGCCCGAGGCCGACCAGGGAAGCTCTGATTAATTCGTCACCCCGGCGAAAGCCGGGGTCCGGAGCCTTGAAAGTCGCTGGATTCCGGCTTGCGCCGGAATGACGAAGGAATTGATCAGAGGTTCCCCTGGGCAGCCGGCCCGCGTCTTCGCGCAGCAGGACCGGACTGCTGCAGGTCGCCTTGTCCCAAAGACGCAATCAGCGGACAGCGCACCCGGCCCTTGACCCTCCGGCAGCGATCCACGAGGGCGGCCAGCGCCGATTCGATGCGCCGTAAATCGGCCAGTTTCCTGCGGACATCGGTGAGTCGGTGCTCGCCCAGCGTGCGCGCCTCGCGGCAGTGCGTGCCGTCCTCCAGCTTCAGCAGCTCGCCGATTTCGTCGAGGGAAAACCCCAGCTCCTGCGCCTGCCGGATGAACCGCAGGCGCCGGACGTGGTCCTCCGTATAGCGGCGGATGCCGCCCAAGGGGCGATCCGGCTCACCGACCAGCCCGCGGCGCTGGTAGTAGCGGATGGTTTCCAAGTGCACTCCGGCCCGCTTGGCGAGGGCGCCGATCGTGTAGGTGGGCTCCATCTTGACTCCGTAGTCAGCTACGGAGATAGCGTAGCAGCCTTCGTCCACCGGAGGCTGTATGCAGGATCGTTCCACCCTTTCGCTCGTCGCCAGCGTCGTTGCCGGCCTGGGCGCCTCCGTGTGCTGCGTGCTGCCCCTGGTGCTGGTCATGGCCGGCCTGGGCGGCTCGTATCTGGCGACATTCCGGGCCTTCGAACCCTACCGCCCATTCTTCGTGGCGGTGGCGCTCGTGGCACTTTACTTCGCGTATCGCGGGATCTTCCGGAAGACCGAGGTCTGCGAGCCCGGCCAGGTTTGTGCCGACCCACGCGTGCAGCGGCGCCGCAAGACGGTGTTCTGGGCAGTGGCCGTGCTGGTCGTCGCCCTGCTGACATTTCCCTACTACGCGGTTCTGTTCGTCTGAAGGAGGCCGTCATGATCAAGAGTGTGTTCATTGCACTGGGTGTCGCCACCGTGCTCGCCTGCTGCAAATGCAGCGCGGTCCATGCCGCGCCGCGCACCGTCACGCTGGACGTCTCCGGCATGACCTGCATCACTTGCCCGATCACGGTCAGGAAGGCGCTGTCGCGCGTGGACGGTGTCGAAACGGTGGACGTGGACTTCAAGCGCAAACAAGCCACCGTCACCTTCGAGGACGGCAAAACCACGACGGACGCGCTGACGCGGGCGACGGCGGATGCCGGCTTTCCGTCCACGGTGCGAAGCCGCCCATGAGCGCATCGTGCTGCGGAGATGAGGCGTCGCCCCTGCACGTCGTGGTGATCGGCAGCGGCGGCGGCGCGATGGCCGGCGCGCTCAAGGCCGCCGAGCGCGGCGTGCGCGTCACGCTGATCGAGCGCGGCACGATCGGCGGCACCTGCGTCAACGTTGGCTGCGTGCCGTCCAAGATCCTGATCCGCGCGGCGCACATCGCGCACCTGCGCAGGGAAAGCCCCTTCGATCAGGGCATTGCGGCGCAGACGCCGGCAATCCTGCGCGAGAAGCTGCTGGCCCAGCAGCAGGGTCGCGTCGAGGAACTGCGCCACGCCAAGTACGAGAGCATCCTCGACGCTAACCCGGCCATCACCGTGCTGCGCGGCGAGGCCCGCTTCAGGGACGGCCATACCTTGACCGTGCGCCTGAACGGCGGCGGCGAGCAGGCCGTGCGCTTCGACCGCTGCCTGATCGCCACCGGCGCCAGCCCCGCGATCCCG
>DATLYR010000036.1 GCA_035574475.1 Nevskiales bacterium
GCCTTCGTGGTCAATAGTTTTTCGAAATATTTCGGCATGACCGGCTTCCGCGTCGGTTGGCTGGTGGCGCCGGCGGACTTCGTGCCGGCGGTCGAACGGCTCGCCCAGAACCTGTTCATCTGCCCCTCGACGCCGGCGCAGCATGCGGCGCTGGCAGCCTTCCGGCCGGAGACGATCGAGGTACTCGAGCAGCGTCGCGCGGAGTTCCGGCGCCGGCGCGACTTCCTGGTGCCGGCGCTGCGCGAGCTGGGCTTCGGCATCCCACGCGTCCCGGCGGGAGCCTTCTACGTCTACGCCGATGCCGGGCGCTTCACCGGGGATGGCCTGGCCTTCGCGCACGAGCTGCTGGAGCGCACCGGCGTGGTGATCACGCCGGGGATGGATTTCGGCGAGCACCAGGCGCAGCGGCATGTGCGCTTCGCCTATGCCTCGGCACTGCCGCGGCTGGAGGCGGGCGTCGAGCGCCTGGGGCGATTCCTGCGGGCGGGCGGCTGAAGGCAAGTGGCGCGGCATGCGGCCGCGCCGGCCGGCCTGTCAGGGCTTGCGCTCGCCACGGATCTCGGCGAAGAAGGCCGCGCGGTTGGACGGGCGGCCCAGGAACTCCCGCACCATCTGCTCGGCCTTGACCTCGCCGCCGCGCGCCAGGATCGTGTCGCGGAAGCGCTGGCCGACCGCCGGGTTCATCAGGTTGTCGCCGAAGGCCGAGAGCATGTCGAGCGCCACCGCCTCCGACCACATGTAGCCGTAATAGCCGGCGGCATAGCCGCCGGCAATGTGGCTGAAGGTGGCCGGGAAGCGCGTGCCCTCGGCGTGGCCCAGCGGCGTGTCGCGCTCCATCTCCACCCAGGTCTTTAGGGCCGGCGCGGGCTTCTCGCCGGCCAGCGCCATGTCGTAGCGCGCGTACAGCAGCTGGCGGCCGTAGTGCAGGCCGCTGCCGAGCTTGCGTGCCGCGTCCAGGCGGCGCAGCAGCTCGTCGTCCAGCGGCGGGCAGTCCTTGCACACCGCCAGCAGGCGCCGCAGGCTTTCCGGGCGCCGCGCCCACTCCTCGAACATCTGCGAGGGCGCCTCGACGAAATCCAGCTCGACGTTGGTACCGGCCAGGTCCACGTAGCGCGTCTGCGACAGGATGCCGTGCATCGCGTGGCCGAACTCGTGCAGCAGGGTCTCGACCTCGGTGTGGGTCAGGCCCTGGCGGTCGAAGTTGGTCACCAGCACCGAGATCGGCGTACGTGCGGCCAGCGTACTGCTGCCGCGGACACCGAAAGCCGCGGCGTGGCCGTACTTGCCGGGACGGGGATACAGGTCCAGATACAGGCCACCGATGAAGCGGCCGCTGCCGGCGTCCTTGACGTCGTAGTAGCGCACCTCGTCGTGCCACACCGCAAGCCTGACCGGCTCGAAGCGCAGACCATACAGCTCGCCGGCGAGGTTCAGCGCCCACTGTACCGTGGCTTCGGTCGGGAAGTGACGACGCAGCTTTTCCTGGTCGATGTCGTAGCGCAGTTTGCGCAGTCGTTCCAGATAGAACTCCTTGTCCCAGGGCTCCAGGCGCTGGGCCTCGGGGCTGCCCAGGTAAATCTGCTTCAGCTGCGCCAGCGTCGCCACGTCGCGCGCCTCGACCGCGCGCACGACGTCGTCCACCTCGTCGAGGAAATCGCTGACCGTGCGCGTGTTGCCGACCATGCGCCGCCGCGTCGCGAAATCGGCGTAGCTGCGGAAGCCGTACAGGCCCGCGAGCTGCCTGCGCAGGGTCACGATCTCGTCGAGGATGTCGAGGTTGCGCTCGCCGCCGCGGCTCAGGAAGCCGGTGTAGTAGCGCTGGCGCGCCGCGCCGTCCTCGGCCTGGGCCATGAACGGGAAATAGTCCGGGTAGTCGAAGCCGACCGTGATGTTGCCGCCCTTGTCGCGTCCGACCCGCTCCAGGTAGCTGGCGGGCAGGCCGCGCTGCTCGGCCGGCGAGAAGGTCAGGGTGGTCTTGACCTCGCGCAGGTTGCGGTCGAACTCCTGGTCCAGCGCGGTGAGGCGCTCCATGATCGCTTTGGCCTGCGCGCGCGGCTCCGGCGGCAGCGTCACGCCGGTGTCCTCGAAGGCCTCAATCAGGTCGAGGCGGTAGCGCGCGTCCACCGCGTCGCGCGGGCTGACCGCCTGCACGCGCTGGTACAGCGCCTCGTTCTGGAAGATCGCGGTCTGCGTCTCGGTGGCTTTCAGGATGCAGGCCTCGCCGGCGTCGCGCACCGTCTTGTCCGGGTGCACATAGGCCAGCAGCGAGGCGGGCCCGAGCACGTCCTCGGCCAGGCGTGACTGGTCGTTCCATACCCCCAGCACGCTGTCCACGTCCACCGCGTCCATCGGCAGCTGCGCCAGGGCCTCGGCGCGCACGCGCGTGGCCTCGAGCACCTGCTCGCAGGCGCGGGTGAGGGAGGGGGCGTCGTACAGCGTGAGCGTGGGCCGGCTGGCCAGCGCCGGCAGCGCCGGGGCCAGTGCCAGGGCCAGGCCGGCGCCGGCGAGCGTGAGCGTGTTCGGTTTCAAGCGGCTTTCTCCTTGTGCGCGTGCTCGACCCAGAATGCGGTGGCGCCGGCGACGGCGGCCGGCATGACCAACAGGTTGGCCAGCGGCAGGGCGGTGGCCAGCGTCACCACGGCGCCAAAGCCGAGTCCCGGCCAGCGGTGCCGGGCGAGCCAGGCCCGCTTCTGCGCGAAACTGAGGCCGTGGTTCGAGGCCGGGTAGTCGAGGTACTCCAGCGCGAGCATATAGGCACCGAAGGTCAGCCACAACACGGGGATGAGCGCGTTCAGGCCGGGGATGAACAGCAGCACCAGGCTCAGCAGCGCCAGCGGCAGGGCCCAGCAGGCGAACAGCAGCAGCTTGCGCAGCTCCGTGACCAGGCCCAGCAGCGTTTCCTGCCAGAGCGACAGGCCCGACTCGGGCTGTCGCCCGGTCAACAGACGCTCGACGCGGGCGGCCAGGAAGCCGTTGAAGGGCGCCCCGGCGAGGTTGGCCAGGATCGAGAGCGCGAAACAGAACAGCAGGAATGCCAGCAGCCAGAGCAGCGGCCAGACCAGGAACTCCAACCAGCTCAGCCAGCCCGGCAGCAGGCCGAGCCAAGCGGCGACCTGCGCCTGCAGCACCGGCCAGAGCCACAGGAACAACGCGACGACGACGGCGATGTTGATCAGCAGCGGAATCAGCACGAAGCGGCGCACGCCCGGCTGCCACATCAGGCGAAAGCCGCGTGCCAGGTAGAGCGGGCCCTGCAGCATCGTCAGGGCGTGGTACCCCCGGCCGTCGGGTCCACGTGCCAGGCCGCAGGCGGCAGCGTGCCCTTCCAGCCCTTCGTCCGGTGTTCGGCGCTGACATGGGTGTAGATGCCGCCGCGCACGTTGAACACGGCCGTCAGCCGCATGAAGCGCGGCTGCGTGGCCCTGACCAGATCGTCGAGCATCCGGTTGGTCACGTCCTCGTGGAAATGGCCTTCGTCGCGGAACGACCAGACATAGAGCTTGAGCGATTTCAGTTCCACACAGGTCCTGTCCGGCACGTACTCGAGGTAGAGCGTGGCGAAGTCCGGCTGGCCGGTCTTGGGGCACAGGCAGGTGAACTCGGGGATGCGCATGCGGATGGTATAGTCGCGCCCCGGTCTCGGGTTGCGAAAGGTTTCCAGTTGCTTGCTCGGCTGGCTCGGCATGTACAATCCGGGGGTGAATCCATGAAAACTGTCGATAGTTTACCCCAGCAAGGCCTGGGGTAGACTGGCGGCTCGTCCTTTTCATCCAGACATCTAGCGGTATTTCGAATGCGTCTGTCCTCCATCAAGCTGGCCGGCTTCAAGTCCTTCGTGGACCCGACCGTGCTCCACGTGCACAGCAATCTGACCGGCGTGGTCGGCCCCAACGGCTGCGGCAAGTCCAACATCATCGACGCCGTGCGCTGGGTGCTGGGCGAGATGAGCACCAAGCAGCTGCGCGGCGCCGAGAGCGAGGACGTGATCTTCAACGGCTCGCGCGACAGAAAGCCCGTGGGCCGCGCCTCGGTCGAGATCCTGTTCGACAACAGCGAGGGCCGCTTCGGCGACCGCTACCGCAGCTTCAGCGAGATCTCGATCAAGCGCGAACTGTCGCGCGACGGCAATTCCAGCTATTTCCTGAATGGCGCGCGCTGCCGCCGCCGTGACATCGTCGACCTGTTCCTGGGCACCGGCGTGGCCGGCCGCGACAACTACGCCATCATCCAGCAGGGCACGGTGTCGCGCTTCGTCGAGGCCAAGCCCGACGAGCTGCGCCTGATCCTGGAAGAGGCCGCCGGCATCTCCAAGTACAAGGAGCGGCGCCGCGAGACCGAGACCCGCATCAAGCACACGCGCGAGAACCTCGACCGCCTGAATGACCTGCGCAGCGAGCTGGTGCAGCGGCTGGAGACCCTCAAGCGACAGGCCGCCAATGCGGAAAAGTTCAAGGAATACAAGCAGCAGGAGCGTAAACTGAAGGCGGAACTGCTGGCCCTGCGCTGGCGCGCGCTCGGCGCCGAGGCGCAGCAACAGGAACAGGCCTTCGGCCAGGCCCAGGGCGAGCTGCACGCGCGCCAGGAGCGGCTGCGCGCGGTCGAGCAGGCGCGCGAGGCGCAGCGCCTGGCGCAGCAGGCGGCGGGCCATGCCGTGCAGAACCTGCAGGGCGAGTTCTATGCCGCCGAGGCCGAGGTGGCGCGTGTCGAGCAGGCGCTGCGGCACGCGCAGGAACTGAAGGAATCGCGCGCGCGCGAACTCGCCTCGGTCGAGCAGCAGCAGGCCCAGCTGGCGCAGCGCATCAGCGCCGAGCAGGCGCAGCGCGAGGGCTTGACCGCGGAACTGGCCGAACTGTCGCAGGCGGCGCAGGCCGCGGAAGCCGCGGAAGCCGAGGCGCGCGAGCGCTTCGGCGCCGCGGACCAGGCCTTGCAGGCCGCCGCCGCGCGCTGGGAGGCCTTCACCCACGATTCGCAGGCGCCGCTGCAGCAGGCCGAGGGCGAGCGGGCGCGCGTGGAGCAGATGCAGCGCCAGCTGGCGCTGCTGGCCGAGCGCATCCAGAAACTGGAAGCCGAGCACGGCGGCCTCGATGAGCAGCCGCTGAACGCCGCGCTGCAGGACGCCGAGGCTGCGCTGGCGCGGCTCGATGCGGAATTGCACCAGGGCCAGGACGAGCTGGGCGCGCTCGAGCGCCAGCTGGCGGCGCTGCGCGACCAGCGCGCGGAACTGGACGGGGCCCTGCACGAGGCGCGACAGGGCCTGCAGAGTGCGCGCGGGCGGCTGGCCTCGCTGGAGGCCCTACAGCAGGCGGCACTGCGCGAGGACGACGACACGCTGCGCCAGTGGCTGCAGGATCACGGCTGGACCTCGCCCCGGCGCTTGGCGCAGCAGCTGGAGGTCGAGCCGGGCTGGGAGAAGGCCGTCGAGGCCGCGCTGGGCAGCTTCCTGCAGGCGCTGTGCGTCGAGGATCTGGATGCGCGCCTGAATGAAATCCAGGACTGGCCCAGAGTGCCGGTCACGCTGTTCGATGCCGTGACTACGGCAGTGCCCACCTCGGGCGCGCTGTGCGTGGACCACAGCCTGGCGACGCGCGTGAAGGGGCCAGCCGCAGTGGTGGCGCTGCTCGGCACCGTGTACGCGGTGGACAGCGAACAGGAGGCCGCGCGCCTGCGCGCACGCCTGCAGCCGGGCCAGATGCTGGTGACGCGTGCCGGGTTGTGCTTCGGTCCCGGCTGGGTGCAGCACCCGCGCGGCAGCGTCGAGGAGATCGGCGTGATCGGACGTGAGCGCGCGCTCAAGGCACTGCGGCAGGAGATCGAGACACTGGGCCAGCGTGTCCGCGATCAGGAGGCACGCGGCGAGGGGCTGCGCGAGCAGATCCGTGTGCTGGAAGAGCGTCGCCAAGCCAGCGCAGCTACGCTCGAGCAGCGGCGCAAGCTGCAGGTGGAGGCCCAGAACCGGCGCCAGGCCCAGGCGCTGAAGCTGGAGCAGGTGCAGGCGCGCGCCCGCGCGGTGGCCGCC